>JAJDEV010000295.1 GCA_029259605.1 Planctomycetota bacterium
ATGTGCGTCAGATCAGCGCTTCGCGACCGAAGCGCGTGGAGGCGACCTGGACGGGTCGTCGAACCCGGTGAGGGAGGGAAGCGTTGATATGGCGCGTAGCTGCGTTGATCTCGGTGAAGGCTCATGAATAACCCGGGCTAGTCGTCGTCGCGCGTTTCGATGCGACCGACGTCGAGGCGCATGCGCTCGTCGAAGACCAGGCGCGCGGAGCCGTACACGACGCCGAGCGTCCCGAGCGCCACGCCGCCCGCGATGCAGAAGAGGATGAAGATCTGGTACGTGGCGGCGGCCTGCGGCGCTTCGCCCGACAGGATCTGCCCGGTCATCATCCCGGGAATGCTGATCAAGCCGGCCGCGACCATCGAGTTGAGGATCGGGATCATCCCGGTGCGGATCGCGGCGCGCACGACGTCGCGGCTCGCTTCGCGTGGCGTCGCTCCATGCGCGAGCAGGAGCTCGACGCGCTCGCGCTCACGAACGAAGCCGGCGATGCACGTGTCGAGTCCGAGTGCGACCCCGTTGAGTGCGTTGCCGAGCACCATTCCGAGGATCGGAATCAGGTACCGCGGCGCGTACCACGGTTCGACTTCGAGCACGACCTGCGTCGCGAACAGCGTGATCGCCATCGACGACGCGAGCATCACGCCGATCGACAGGGGGACCATGCCGCGCACGCGATGGCGCGTTCGGCGCACGGCTTCCCATCCGGCGAGCATCGCCATGACGGTCATCCACGCGCAGATGATGGCGGGGCGGTTCGTGTCGAAGATCCACGCGAGGACGAGCCCGAGCAACGTGAGCTGCAGCACGGCGCGCACGGACGCGAACAGGATGCGGCGCCCGATCGGCAGGCGCAGCCGGATCGCAATGGCGGCGTTCGCGAGCAGGAGCAGCGCGGCCAGCCCGAGGTCGAGCGGCGTGAGCACGATCGTGGCCATCACCCGAAGACCTCCACGCGCGCGTTCCAGCGCTCGGGCAGCTCGGGATCGTGCGAGACCCAGAGGACGGCACAGCCCGCGTCGAGCCGCTCGCGCACGAGCGCTTCGACGCGCGCCGCCGACTGTGGATCGAGCGCGGACGTGGCCTCGTCGAGCAGGAACACGCGCGGCGCCGTGACGAGTGCGCGCGCGAAGGCCAACAGCTGCGCCTCGCCGCCCGAGAGCCGTGCGGCGTCGAGCGTGGGGGCCAGCCCGACCGCCTCGAGCGCCGCAGCGTTCGACGGGGACCGGGCGTCGTTCCTGCGCACGCGCGCCGCGAGCTCGCTGGTGCGCGCCATGTTGCTCGCGACCGTGCCCTCGAACCGCGGCGCGTTCTGGTGCAGGTAGAGCACCTCGCGCCGCCAGTCGCACGGCGCGAACTCAGCGCGGTCGCGCCCGTCCAAGCGCACGCCCCGCGCTTTGTCGGCGGCGTCGAGATCGGCGAGCGCGCGCAGGAAGAGCGACTTGCCCGATCCCGTGTGTCCGGCGAGGAACACGAGCTCGCCCGCGTCGAGGGCGATGGCGCGTTCGTCGAACCATGGACGCCGCGTCAGCGCGTCGCAGTCGAGTCGCGGCAAAGGAGCGCTCCCGTTGCAAAAAGACGGCGGCCGCGCACCGGAAAGAGTGCGCGGCCGCCCGTGGAGCGATGCATGGATTCGGTGACGGTCAGGACCGATCGATCACAGCTTGATGTCGCGGAGCTCATCGACCGCGAAGTCGACCGACGATTCCTCGTCGATGTTGATGATGCGTCCCGTCCCCTTGAACTGGTTGAACACCAGCGCGCCGCGAAGCACGCGCCCATCCTTGAAGTGCAGTGTGCAGACTGCAGCAGTCCTCGCGCCGAGCAGCAGGTCGTAGATCCGTTCCGGGTCGAGGGCGCGGTTCTTACGCGTCGAAGTGGACATGTTGCGGTGGGGGCTGGGGTGTTAGGCGTGGAGAGGATCGTGTCGTGCCGCGAACTCTTCGAAGCGCTCGATCAGAATGGACGACCAGGTCTCGAAATTGGCGCCGGATTCGAGCTGGTCGCGAAGACGAGCAGGGGTGGCCAGGCTTCCCTCGAGGACGTCGTGCTCACGGATCGCGACGCTGCCGTCGACGTCCGCGAGTTGAACGAAGCCAACGTGCACCGCACCTACTGGGTTGGAATCATCATTGAGGAAACCTATGGCGCGGAGCTCATACGAACCTCGAACCTCGATCTCTTCGCTGATTTCGCGCACCGTTCCGCCGCGAATCGGGTCCGTGGCGTCTTCCGCCGCGACGTCTTCCGGGTTGATGTGCCCGCCGACGCCGATCGAGAGCTTGTCGTGCAGGCGGCTCTCGCCGCCGGACGCGAGGCGCCGCATGACGAGCAGCTCGTCGCCCGTCCGAAAGACCGTGTAGGGGATGATCTGCTTCAGCTCGGGCGTGCGCTCGGCATAGGCGCGCTCCACGAAGAAGCCCTCGTCGATGACGAGTTTTCGGAAGCGCTGGGCTTCGTCCTCGGTCTCGAACGGCACCAGGCCCTGCGGATAGCAGTCCGGGAAGAGCTTCCGGCGGGGGACGACGTAGACGAATTCCATGGCGTTCGGAGGGCGAACCGGGCGATCGACGGCGCGTCGAGGGGCGAACAGGGGCAGCCGGGGGGGGCGAATCCCCCGATGCGTGAGAAGAGGCCCTTGCGCACGCGCCGGAGGCGCGAGAACGGGGCTCCATCGAGCCCGGTGGCCCGATTTTGAGCCGAGCATTCTCCACGTCCCCCCTCGATCCGTCAAGGTGCCGCAGCGCGCGCGGATTGTCCACCCATCATGTGGTCGTCGTCGCGACGACCGAGCGGATTCCCGGAAGAGGGAGTGACGTGAGAGGTCGTGTAAGCCGGATCCTGTTCCCGCCCCGAGGGGCGGGCGACGACCATTTCTCTGGGGCCGTGCTCGCGCGCGACCTCGAACGATCTACCCGGAAGCGGCGCGGGTCGTCGCCTGGATGC
>JAJDEV010000296.1 GCA_029259605.1 Planctomycetota bacterium
TGCACCCGGCTACGATACGAGCCGATCAGAGTGCGGATAGACGCGTGCGGGTAGGGATCTCTCTCCGGAAGCCTCGAACCGAACGGACGCCAACCGACGTCCTCGTCACTTGACGGGCCTTCTCATAGACGGCTTGTTAGACGACTTGGTTTCGCGGTCCGTTGCCCCATCGGATGAGTACGCCCAATCGAGAAGCAAGGGCGCACCCCGGAGCAGGTATCCCCCAACCGCGAAGATCAGGAACGCATTGAGAATCATCGTGCCACGCTGACTCACGAGTGCGGCCACGACGGCGAACACCCACGAGATCATCAGCAACAGTCCGATGGTGCGGACAACGATTCCAAACACATCCTTCGGCTTCATGGGGGTTCTCACTGGGATCGTCTAACGCCTTGCCGATCAGCGGCGCCGCGAAGCGGCGTCCGCCTGCATCGGCCTGTTGGACTGTCTACTCCGCATCTTCACGTTCGGAAAGCAGGCGCTCAGACTTGGCGAACAGAGCGGTCCAAGCAGGGTCGGATCGAATCCTAGCCCCACTGTAATCCTTGCGGTTGTGCGCGGACTGTTCCAGCTCTTTGAACGCCCGGTGGATCCCGACCAAGTGACCGGCAGCAACTGACGAGAGGTAGCCTTCTCGCTGCAACACCGCCACGTTCACCGGGTGAAGGGCAGTCCACACATCACTGGACAGGTCCTCGAAGATCAAACCTAGCATGTCCTCATCGGTCATGCCCGGCAACATCGCGAGCTGATGAACTGTGTCCCAGAGCCACTCAGCTCGCTGCGCAAGGGTCAGGCTCATGACCTAGTCTGTCCAACGCCTTGCCGATCAGCGGCGGCCGAAGGCCGTCCGCTGGAGCGGCTTGTTAGGCGCCGCCTGCGAGCTCAAAAGGCTTTTCCTTGGGTTACTTCCAGACCGTCACGGTAGAGCATCGGAATCTTGTACGACGTTCCGACCACTTCCAGAAACCCGAGGTCCACCAGCGGCTTAACCGTCGCCTTCACTTCCGACTCATCGATCCCAAGCTGCGCTGCGATCGACTGCTCGTTCTGCTCCGCCTTGCCGCCTCTGAACTTCTCGATGAGGACTGACAACTCGCCGGCCTCCGCGAGGAGTGTGTCCTCAACGCGCTCTCCACTCAGTCTGCTCAAGGCGCGTTTGATCGAGTCGGACTCGATCAGGTCCTGCCCGACCTCGAAGGTCCGGCGCTCTCTCTCTTCGCGGCGAAGCTGAGCCTCTCTCGCCTTGCTGACCAGGTCGATCAGGTTTCGCGGCGGCTTAATGTCATTCCCGTCACGAATACGAGCCATCATCCAGCGCCAGGTCGTGGGCTTCCGCTCAGCATCATCCACCTTGTCTGGGAAGATCCGATCGAAGAGTTCCTGGTCCGAATCGTCTTTCCCGTCAATGTCCTCGAGGAGAGCGACAGACTCGCGAATGCGCCGGCAGAGGAGGTTCATCAGGTCTTCTTCCTCCCAGATGATCTCGACCTTCTTCGCGTTCACGTGAGTGAGGTTCACGAAGCCGCCCTGTGTGATCTTGCGGAAAAGGTCACGCCTGACGAAGAGCTTGGTCTTGATCCTTGGGAACTCGAGCAAGTCTAGATAAGTGCGAAAGAGCGCTCGAAGCGCTGGAACCTCGACTTCCGGAAAGCCCTGGAACGCCTCGTCGAGCCGATCGAGGACCACCCAAGCCTCAAGATCGGCCTCACCGAGAGCGGCGTTCAATAGGCTCAGCGCCTCCTCGTGAGGCACTTCCGGAGCTCGCTTACCTGTAGCTTCGGACCTCGTGAAGGCGACCTTCGGAACGACGATGGGAATACCCGTCTCCGACAGCGTGAACTGGACCTCGGCCGAGCTCGGAAGTATGCGCGAAACGACATTCATGATCTTCGAGAAGATCGTGGAGGCGCTGTCATCTGCCGAACGTAGGCCCGTGCGCTTCAGAAGCTCGTCGAGCTCACGCATCTTGTCGGTAGGCGCGTCGTCGTACAACTCAAGCAGCCAGTTGCCCGTTAGGGAGAGAATGTAAGCCTTCCAGACCGTGACGTACTGGGGCTCGGTCAACTTCTCTTGTTGGGCCAGACGCTGAAACACTGGGTTCCCGGTCGGATTGAACGCGGTGACGATCTCCACAGCGGAAAGCTCAGGAATCGCCCCGTACCGTTCGACCAGGATCTTGTAGAGGGCGGTCTTGCCTGTTCCCTTGTCACCGGCGATCACATCCACGCGCCCCTCCACGAGCGCTCGGAATGGCTCAGTTTCGACGAAGTACTTCTCAAGTTCGTTGTCGAACTCGGCCACCGAGTTCCCAAGGTCTATTCTGCGAACAAGATCGATGGTGTTCATGGGGGCTCCGTGCGCGCCTAACGGTTGGGGTGATCAGCGGTGTCGGCGAAGCCAACATCCGTCTGCATCACCGTGTTAGGTTGCGTTGCCACGTTTTTGCTCAGCCTTGGAGCCAGCAGCTTTTCTCAGAGCGGCAAGGTGTTCCTGTCGATCGTGCCTTGCGACGTACCAATCCTTCAAAAGGGATTCGATCAGTTCGATCATCAGCGCAGCTTCTGCGGGATCAACTTCGAGAATGAGGTTGATGTCCTTCTCCATATGTGCGCCGATATTACCAATCTTGCGCACTGCATCGATGGCTTCCCATGTGAGCTTGTCTGTCTTATCGGCGATCGCTTCGATCTCATCGACGAGGCGCCCCTTCCGGACTTCCCAGAAGTCGCGGATCATCCCTTGAAGGCAGCGACGCGCTAGAGTCGCAGAGGCTTTGGGGCTCAGATCTTGAATGAGGCAGGCTTCCGAATAGTCCTCGAGGATTGGGGAAGGGATGTAATCGGGAAACTGACGAGCGCCCGAATTGGGTCTGATCTTCCAGGATTCTAGTGAGTCCCCGTCGGGGCGAGTGCCGACGTTCCGTATGTGCTTCGCCTTGAAGGTGGCTGCTTCGATTGCGTATTCACGGCAAGAGGGGTTTGGGCAAACGGTCACTTGCGTGGTCAGTATCATCAGGCCCAACTTGTTCGTGTGGCTGAACTGGTGGGAGTTAGAGCTGAAGCACGAGTCGTTGATCGTGGCAGCCCGGTCGCAGAACGGACAAGTCCAATGAAATGGTTCACTCATAGGGTCAACCTAACGCGATGCCGATCAGCGGCGCCGCGAAGCGGCGTCCGTCTGCATCGGCTTGTTGGGTGTCGAGTCAAACACGAGGGAATCCATCTTCAGGTCCGCGAGCTCGGTGCACGGCCCGTTCCAGCCAAGCGCGTGTGAACTCAGCGCCGTGCCAAGGCATCACGCGCACTACATTCGACCGGTAGCGACCGTGAATGTCGATCAGCCGAAACGCGATGCCGTCACCCCCTTCCTGCCACTCCGCGGTGCATCCAGGGAAGACGTTCGGAACCTTCCGCGTCAGCTTGGCTCTCGCTTCACTCATCTCGGTGTCCTTGCGCTGCACGTCGTACACCCAACGCGTCTTAGGCGGACCTGGGGTAACGCGTGATGGACAGCGTGGTGGTCTGCATATCGTTCTTCCCTCGGGCCGCGCGGTTGGAGGACGATCCTGGGATACCACGGGTTGGGGGCCGCTGGGAGGGTTGTTGCGGTGAATTTGACAGGTCTGTCGAAACGCGCGCGTTCGGGCGGCCGAGGCGCGGTGCTACAGCTCGAGGTCGAACTCGGTGCGTTCGCTGTAGCCGTCGTCGATGACGTCGAAGAAGACCTTCCAGCTGCCTGCCATGTGCAGGAGCATGCCCGCGACGCGGTAGTGGCCGGGCTCCTCTTCCGTCGCGCCCGGGCGGCGGACCATGCCGTGGCCGTGGTCGGGCATCCAGCCGGCGACGACGAGGGTCGCGCCCGGGAGCGGCGTGAACGCGCCGTCCTCCTCGACGCGGAAGAGCCACACGTCGAGCTCGAAGTGTTTGTTCTTCGGGATCTCGCCGGTGGTCGAGCGCCAACGCACGAGGAACTTGCCGCCGCGACTGAAGGCGACGCGGACGTCGCGCGCTTGCCACGCAGGTTCGGGCGTCGCGGTGGTGCTCGACGGGTCGGTGCGGACGTCGTGCGCGTCCGAGCGCTCGTGGGTCGAACCGCAGGCCGTGGCGAGCGCGAGCGTGGCGAGGGCGAGGGCGGTGGGCTTCACGCTTCGAAGTATAGGGATGGCGCGCGGTCGCTCGACCCCCTTGCGCTCTCCCGGGTCCTGGCTAACCTCTAGCGCTGTCCTCGGTCCGCGTCCTTCGCGCGGGCCGTTCGTTGCAAACTGACCCCTGACGGAGGTGCTCCGATGTCGACGACGATGCAAGCCGTTGCCGCGAGCGCCCCTGTCCTCGCCTGACCGATCGGTTCGATCGGGTTCGCGTTCGCGAGCCTGACGGCGTTCGGATGTAGCGCGGGGATGGGAGCGCTCCCTGACCCCGAATGGCGCAAGCCGGCGCCGGATGGAAGAGATCCGTCCAGACCCTGAGCGTGAGCATCGCCTCCGCTCGGTCGCGCCCGCCGCGCCACGCTCGAATCCGATCCACGGAACCAGCTCAGGCAATGACGCAACACGACAAGGACAAGACCCGCGGCCGCTATCTGCGCATGGCGGCCAAATTGGAACGCCGCAAGGAGAACGAGGCGCGTCGACCGGCGCGTTCGGACGACGACCGCGAACGCGAGCGACCCGAAGACTCGGTCGACGATTGGAGCGAGGAGGACGTGCGGCGCGCGCCTCCCCGCGACCGGCGCGCGAAGCGCGGCAAGCAGAAGAAGAAGCGCGAGCGGGAAACAGTGCTCGCGCACGTCGTCGGCGTGGCGCGCGGACTCGTGCGTCTGCGGCTCGACGACGCGACGGACGACGATCCCGATCGGGACGTTCCGCTCGGCAAGCTCGTGCTCGACGGGCCGCTCGCGATCGGGGACGAGCTCGACGTCGAGCCGCGCCCGGACGGTCCGCCGCGCATCGTCGGGTGCCGGCCGCGGCGCAGCGCGTTGTCGCGTCCGGATCCGGGCAACAAGCACAAGGAGCTGCTCGTCGCCGCCAACGTCGACGTCGGCGTGATCGTCGCTGCGGCGGCGTCTCCCCCGCTGCGGCCCGGTCTGATCGATCGCTATCTGATCGCGCTCGAGCGCGGTGGCGTGGCGCCCCTGCTCTGCATCAACAAGCTCGACCTCTGCACGTCGAGCGAAGATCGGCGCGCGCTCGACGAGGCGCTCGCGCCGTACGTCGAGCTCGAGCGCACGACGGAGCTCTCCATCGTGCGCGTGTCCGCGGCGAGCGGTGAGGGCATCGAGGAGCTGCGCACGCGGCTCGCCGGGCAGACGGCCGTATTCGTCGGGCACAGCGGCGTCGGCAAGTCGTCGACGCTCAACGCGCTCGCCGGCCGCACGCTCGCGGACGCCGGCGACGTGCGCGAGTTCGACGGGCGCGGTCGGCACACGACGACGGCCTCGACCATGTACCGGCTCGAGGGCGCGATCCGCGTGATCGACACGGCCGGAATCCGCGTGTTCGGGCTCTACGCGATGACGGCGGTCGAGCTGCGCGCGTCGTACCCGGGGATCGCCGAGTTGGGAGCGCAGTGTCGCTTCTCGGACTGCGCACACGTGCACGAAGACGGATGCGCGGTGCGCGCGGCGGTCGACGGCGGCGCGTTCTCCGCCGCGCGTTACGCGATCTACGCGCGCATGCTGGCGGACTGCGAGGACGACTGACGGCGGAGCGCGGGGCCCCTCACTCCGCGAGCAGCTCGAGGACGTGCACGCGTCCCGAGCCGAACTCGCTGACGAGGAGCTCCGCGCGCCCGTCGCCGTCGAGGTCGGCGGCAGTGATGCCGCGCATGCGTCCGTCGAGCAGCTGGCGTTGCACCGGACGCAATCCGTCGGCGCCGCCGAGCAGGAGCCCGACTTCGCTCTCGGTCTCGCCGAGCACGACGACGTCGGCGCGACCGTCGCCATCGAAGTCGGCGACCGCGACGTCGTTGCTGCGGTCGGGCAGGCCGGTGTGCGGCGAGCCCGCGGCGTGGCTCAACACGCCCGCGCCGTCGTTCGTCAGAACCGAGAGCGCGTCGACCTTGTAGTCCGTCGACTGGTCGCTGCGGTGCGTCGCGACGACGTCCGTGTCGCCGTCTCCGTCCATGTCCGCCAAGCGCAACGTCGTGAAGCCGCCGAAGGACGCGAACGGCGCGCCGGCCACGAGGCGCAGCGAGCCGGCGCCATCGCCGAGCAGGACGGAAACCGACTCCGTGTCGTGCGCGGGCGTGACGATGTCGGCGCGCCCGTCGCCGTTCATGTCCGCGCTCGCGAGGTTCTGCATCGGCACCTCGGGGATGTCGACCTGCGTGCCGGGCAGCTCGAAGCGCCCGTCGCCGAGACCGCGCACGAGCACGAGCCGACTCTGCGGCCAGGAGTCCGTCACGATGTCGACGTGCCCATCGAGGTCGAGGTCGATCGCGGCGAGCGTGTGCAGGTGCGGCGTCGCGTCGACGACGAAGGGCGAACCGGGCATGGGCTCGAGCTCGCCTGCTGCCCCGACGCGCAGGACGACGAAGCGCGGCTCCGGCGCGTCGTGCTCGGCGATCGCCAGCTCGTTCCTGCCGTCCTCGTCGAAGTCGGCGACGGCGAAGTCCATGGCTTGCACGAGCTCCGTGTACGTGTCCCCCGCGCGCAGCTCGCCGCCGTCGTTCATGAGGAGCGTGAGCGACGTTCCGCCGACGACGATGTCGGGATCCCCATCCGCGTCGACATCGAGCGCGCGCAGCTCGCCGGGCTTCGCATGCGCGAGGACGCTCGTGCGCGGGACGAAGAGCGACTCGACGCGCGCAGCGGGCGGGTCCGTCGGGACGACCTCCGTACATGCGCACGCGACGGTGGCGGAGCTCAGGGCGAGGACGGAGAGGCGGCGGCGGAGCATGGTGGACGGAAGGTATAGACGGCGTGGGACCGATCGACACCGCCCGATCGGCGTCGCCGCGCAAGACTTGCATGAAGGCCCGGGCGACGAGCTTCGCGACGCGCCGCGCGAACGAAGTTCGCATCGTGAACGGCCGCCAGGAGGGCTGAAGGCAGAGCGCGCGGTCTGCCGAAAGAACGGACGCGCCGCGCGCCCCGCGAAGCGGCGCGTCCCGTCGGACCCCGCGGCGAGCTGCTAAGCTACCGCGCCCGTCTCCGTCCCCGACCCGTCGCTCGCCGCACCTCACGATGTCCCACGAACCGACCCTGTACGCCCCCGTCCTCACCCTCGAGGAGTTCGCCGCGCTGCGCGACGATCCGTCGAACGACATGGGCGTCGTCGTCGCCACATCGGGCGGCTTCGATCCGATCCACCCGGGTCACGTGACCTGCATCGTCGAGTCGAAGCAGTACGGCGACACGCTCGTCGTGATCGTGAACGGCGACAACTTCCTGCTCAACAAGAAGGGCAAGCCGTTCCAGGACATCGAGACGCGCGCCGCGATCGTGTCCGCGCTGCGCGGCGTCGACTACGTCGTGAAGTTCGAGATCGAGGACGACCCGACCGTCGCCGTCGCCCTGCGCGCCGTGCGCCCGAAGTACTTCACCAAGGGCGGCGATCGCGTGAAGGGCCAGTCCATGCCGGAGTCCGAGGAGTCCGCCTGCGACGAGTTCGGCATCGAGATCATCGACGGCGTCGGCCGCGACAAGATCTGGTCGAGCACGGACTTCCTGCGCGAGTGGGGCGAGTTCTGGGCGCAGAAGAACGCCTGACCCGGTCGGGACGGTCGAGGGCACTACGGAGTCGCACCAAACGCCGCCGGTTCGCCGCAGAACCGTCTCTGGGCAGCGAGTGATCCGGGCGAACCGGCGGTGTTTGGTGCGACTCCGTATTGCCTAGCAGGCCGTGGCTAAACTCACGGCGTCCTCGGAGGGTGATGGATCCGCGCTGACGAGGCGCGCTGACGACGCGTATTGGTGGATACTCGGAGGAAGCGGAACGCAGGCAGCGCGGATCCAGCGCCGTTCGAGGGTGGCGTGAGTTTCACCACGGGCTGCTAGCCCGGATCATTCATGAGCCTTCACCGAGATCGACGCAGCTGCGCGCCATATCAGCACTTCCCTCCCTCACCGGGTTCGACGACCCGTCAAGGTCGCCTCCACGCGCTTCGGTCGCGGAGCGCTGATCTGACGCACATCCGCTTCGATCTCGGCAAGGCCTCATGAATAACCCGGGCTAGGGCGCCGGACCGGACGCGCGCCCGCTCCCGGAACGGCGATTCGGAGTTAGCATGGGACGCCTCGGTCGATGCTCACCGAGTGCAACGCCAACCTCCCCGCACCGGGACTCTTCCCATGAAGCGTAGCGTGTTCCGCCGTCGGATCGCCCTCGCGTCGACCGCTCTCGTCGCCGCCGCGTTATCCGTTTCCTCGTTATCGGCCCAGTCCCAACGCGCGCGTGAGCCGCGCACCGAGATCGAACGACTCGAACTGAACGCCGACTCGATCGCGTACTCGTTCGAAGGTTTCGTCGTCGCGCCGGACGCCGGTCCCGCCGAAGGCGCGATCGTCGTGAGCAGCGCGGGTGGTCGGGCGATCACCGACGCGGCCGGACGCTTTCGGCTCGAGAGCGGCGTCCCGATCGACGCGGAGACGGTTCAGATCACGGCCGTCGGTCGCGGTGGTCAGAACCTCGTCGCGAGCCGGCGCGTCTCCCTCTCCGCGCAACCCGGATCCGTCTGGGTCGGCGCGCTTCCGCTCGCCGCGAGCAGCGCTTGCGCATCGAGTTGGGTGCCGACGTTCGGCGGAGCCCCGGGAACGAACGAAACCGTCTTCGCGCTCACGGTCTTCGACGACGGCAATGGAGAGGCGCTCTACGCTGCGGGAGACTTCACCGCCGCGGGCGGCACGGTGGCGAACGGAGTCGCGAAGTGGGACGGATCCGAGTGGACCGCGCTCGGCAGCGGAACGAACTTCGCCGTTTACGCACTCGCGGTGTTCGACGACGGCGGCGGCGATGCGCTCTACGTCGGCGGCCTCTTCACGTCCGCGGGCGGCAACGCCGCGAACCGAATCGCGAAGTGGGACGGAGCTTCGTGGACCACGCTCGGCACCGGACTCGACAACCGCGTCTTCGCCCTGACCGTCTTCGACGACGGCGGCGGTGAAGCGCTCTACGCGTCGGGAGCGTTCTTGACAGCGGGCGGGGTTGCCGCGAACCGCATCGCGAAGTGGGACGGATCCGCATGGACCGCGCTCGGCACCGGGATGAACGGCTTCGTCTCCGCGTTGACAGTGTTCGACGACGGAGGCGGAGCGGCGCTCTACGCCGGCGGCTCGTTCACGACCGCCGGCGGCGCGGCCGCGGACCGAATCGCGAAGTGGAACGGATCCACTTGGACCACGCTCGGCGCCGGCGTGAACAATTTCATCAACGCGCTGGAGGTGTTCGACGACGGCGGTGGCGCCGCGCTCTACGCGACCGGCGCCTTCACGACCGCAGGGGGTGGCGCCGCCGATCGAATCGCCAAGTGGAACGGATCGGCGTGGACCGCGCTCGGAACCGGGCTCGACAACACCGCGCTGGCCTTGACCGTGTTCGACGACGGCGGCGGCGACGCACTGTACGTCGGGGGCATCTTCGCGAACGCGGGCGGCGGCGCCGCGAACCAAGTCGCCAAGTGGAGCGGGTCGAGCTGGTCCGCCGTGGGCGGCGGCATGAACGTCTCCGTCCAAGCGCTGACCGTGTTCGACGACGGCAATGGCGGCGCGCTGTACGCGGGCGGGGACTTCTCGACCGCCGGCAGCGCGCACGCGAGCCGTATCGCCAGGTGGAACGGGTCGGCGTGGGACGCGCTCGAAGACGGCGTGAACGGCATCGTCCGAGCCCTTGCAACGTTCGACGACGGCAGCGGAGCGGCGCTCTGCGCTGCGGGCGACTTCACAGCCGCCGGCGGCGCAACGGCGACTCGGATCGCGAAGTGGGACGGCTCCGCATGGACTCCGCTCGGTAGCGGATTCGACTACCCGGTTCGAGCGCTGGCCGCGTTCGACGACGGTAGCGGCGACGCCCTCTACGCCGGAGGCGACTTCACGACGGCCGGCGGTACAGCGGCGAGCCGCATCGCGAAGTGGGACGGCACGGCATGGAGCGCGCTCGGCAGCGGTACGAACTTCACCGTGCTCGCCCTGGCCGTCTTCGACGACGGCGGCGGCGACGCACTGTACGCAGGTGGCTCGTTCACGACTGCGGGCGGCGGCGCGGCGAGCCGCATCGCGAAGTGGAACGGCTCCACCTGGTCAGCGCTCGGAACCGGCGTCAACTCCAACGTCAATGCGCTCACAGTCTTCGACGACGGCACGGGAGACGCGCTCTACGCCGGCGGCGTCTTCGCGTCGGCGGGAGGTGGAGCCGCGTTCTGCATCGCGAAATGGGACGGATCCACCTGGAGCGCGCTCGGCAGCGGCGTCAGCATCACCGTCCGCGCGCTGGCAGTGTTCGACGACGGCGGCGGCGCAGCGCTCTACGCCGGCGGCGACTTCACGTCCGCCGGAGGCAGTGCGGCGAACCGCATCGCGAAGTGGGACGGCACGACGTGGAGCACGCTCGGCAGCGGCATCGACGGCCTGGTCTACGCGCTCGCCGTGCTCGACGACGGCAGCGGCAGCGCGCTCCATGTCGCGGGCGAGTACTCAACCGCAGGTGGCATGGCCGCGAATCGAGTCGCGAAGTGGGACGGAACGACCTGGACCGCGCTCGGCGGCGGTACGAGCGCGGCGACCTACGTTCTGACCGTGCACGACGACGGCAACGGAGACGCGCTCTACGCCGGCGGACTCTTCGCGAGCGCGCTCGACTCCGGCGACAGCTACCTCGCCAAGTGGGGCTGCGCGGACACGACCGCGCCGGTGATCGACTGTCCTTCGCCCATGCTCCTGCTCGACGTCCCGACGAACGGCCCCGGCGAGATCGTGACCTTCACCGTCACGGCGACCGACGACCTCGACTCGTCCCCCACCGTCGTTTGCACGCCGCCGTCGGGCAGCGTCTTCCCGCGCGGCACGACGCACGTGACGTGCACCGCGACCGACGCGTCGGGCAACCAGTCGACCTGCGGCTTCGCGGTGCACGTGGAACGGAAGCTGCGTCGGTTCTGAGCGGCGAGACCGAGTCGTTGGCTCACACTTCCTTCCACACCTTGGCCAGGCTGTCTCCGTAGACGGCGAGGTCCCAGGAGCAGAACCAGCCGAACGGCGTCGTCCACACGTTGTACTTCGTGCCGCGCAGGCGGTCGGCGAGCTCGTCGATGAAGTCGGTGGCGAATTCGGGTGGTGCGTTCTCGGCGCCGAGGTGCGTGAACGAGTGCAGGACGACGTTCGTGAAGTCGCGCTTGTTGGCGAGCCACTTGATGTGCTTGAGCGTGTGCTTGAACACGCGCTTGCGCTCGTCCTCGTCGGCGTCCTTGGCCTCGGCGTGTAGGAAGACGACGACGGCGTCGGTCACGGTCTCGTCGACCTCCTCGTCCGACGCGGTCTCGAGCGTCTTCGAATGGCTCTTCCATCCGAAACGGCTGGCTTGGAACGTGAGCAGCTTCATGCGAGGGATCGTATCCTCGGCGCCATGCACATGCCCCTCGCTTCGCTCGTCCTGATCCTCGCGCCGTTCGCCGGTGCGTGCCGCATCGTGCCGGTGGCCGAGACGCCGGTCGCGGCGGTCGACGAACGACTCCACGTCGGGTTCGTGATCGTCGACGGCGTCTACAACACCGAGCTCACCGCGCCCTACGACATGTTCCACCACACCGTGTTCCACACGCAGCCCGGCATGCGCGTGTTCACGGTGGCGCCGTCGCTCGACGCGGTGACGAGCTTCGAAGGGTTGCGCGTCCTGCCCGACTACTCGTTCGCTTCGGCGCCGCGCATCGACGTCTTGGTCGTTCCGAGCGCGGAGCACAGCATGGACACGGACCTCGAGGACGAGGCGTTGATCGCGTTCGTGCGTGAGCGCGGCCGCGCGGCGAAGCACGTGCTCTCGCTCTGCGACGGTGCGTTCGTGCTCGCGCGCGCGGGCCTGCTCGACGGGCGCCGGTCGACGACGTTTCCGTCGGACATCGCGCGCATGCGCGAGATGTTCCCCGCGCTCACGATCCTCGACGGCGTCAGCTTCGTGCACGACGGCCCCGTCATCACGTCGGTCGGCGGCGCGCCGTCGTTCGAGCCGGCACTCTACCTTTGCGAGCTTCTGTACGGAGCGCAGGTGGCGCGCGGCATTGCGGGCGGGCTCGTGATCGACTGGGACAAGGACGCCGTCGAGCACGTCGTCGTTCGGTAGTTTCCGGTAGCGCGTTCGATCGGGCGGGCAATCGATCGACGCGCGGCCGTTGCAGCATGCGCGAAGGGGCGAGTAGCATGCCTTCGCGCCGCTCCACGCAGCGACGCAACCAGCCGCAACGCCCTCACGAGAGATTCGCCATGCCTTCGAGTACCGCCATCGCCACGTTGAAGTCCGCCCTGAACGGTACGCTCCTGACCCCGACCGACACCGGCTACGACGACGCTCGCGCGATCTGGAACGGGATGATCGACAAGCGTCCCGCGCTCATCGTGCGCTGCGCTTCGACCGACGACGTGGTCCATGCGGTGAACTTCGCGCGCGACAACGGCATCGTGCTCGCCGTGCGCGGCGCCGGGCACCACATCGCCGGTAGCTCGCTGTGCGACGACGGCTTGGTCGTCGACCTCTCGCAGATGAAGAAGGTGACGGTCGACGCGGCGGCCAAGCGCGCGACCGCCGAAGGCGGTGCGACGCTCGGCGACCTCGATGCGGCGACGGCAGCGCACGGACTCGCGACGCCCACGGGAATCAACTCCACGACCGGGGTCGCGGGCCTGACGCTCGGCGGTGGCTTCGGCTGGCTCAGCCGCAAGTACGGCATGACGATCGACAACCTGGAGTCGGCCGAGGTCGTCACCGCCAAGGGGGAGGTCGTCTGCGCCAGCGCGACCGAGAACGCCGAGCTCTTCTGGGGGCTGCGCGGCGGCGGCGGCAACTTCGGCGTGGTCACGCGCTTCGAGTACCGCCTGCACGCGGTCGGACCGGACCTGCTCAGCGGACTCATCGTGTATCCGTTCGCCGAGGCGAAGACGGTGCTGCAACGCCACCGCGACTTCGTCGCCACGGCGCCCGACGAGTTGTCCGTGTGGACCGTCCTGCGCAAGGCGCCGCCGCTGCCCTTCCTGCCGGCGGAGGTGCACGGCAAAGAGGTGGTCATCCTGGCGCTCTGCTACGCCGGCGACCCGCAGGACGGCGCGAAGCTGATCGAGCCGCTGCGCACGTTCGGCACGCCCGTCGGCGAGCACGTCGGCGTGCAGCCGTTCGCGGCCTGGCAGCAGGCGTTCGACCCGCTCCTCACGCCGGGCGCGCGCAACTACTGGAAGTCCCACAACTTCACGACGCTGTCGGACGAGCTCTTCGACGTCGTCATCGAGTACGTCGGCACGCTGCCATCGCCGCAGTGCGAGATCTTCTTCGCCGGCCTCGGCGGAGCGACGAAGCGCCCGGCCCCCGGCGCGACCGCCTACCCCCACCGCGCCACCGAGTTCGTCATGAACGTCCACGGCCGGTGGGACGACGCCGCCGACGACAAGCGCTGCATCGAATGGTCGCGCGCCTACTTCGAGGCCACGAAGCCGTTCGCGAGCGCCGGTGCGTACGTGAACTTCATGACCGAGGACGAGGGGGATCGCGTGCGCTCCGCGTACGGCTCGAACTACGACCGCCTCGTTCGGGTGAAGCGCGAGTACGACCCCGAGAACCTGTTCCGCACGAACTGGAACGTGAAGCCGGCGTGAGTCCGGCGCGGTCGACCGCGCGGGTTTGTCATCGGCTGGGGCGAGGACGCGGTCGAGCACGTCGTCGTTGTTCCCTGACGCGTCCCTCAGCCGATGCCGCGGCTCGGTAGGTCGTCATCGTTCTCCAGCAACTCGGCCAGCAGTTGGATGCCGAACTCGCCCTTCACCTCGCTGAACATCGTGCCCCCCTCCTTCTCCGTGACCCCCATGTGGATCGGAGGCTGACCTTGGATGACCACGATCGCCCGTAGGTCGAGGGTCGGCGTGAGGTTGACGTAGACGTTCGCGAGGCGACGGCCTTGCAGGACGAGGTCCGCGCATGGGTGCCAGTAGTTCTCGAGCGGCGGCACCCAAACCACGCCACCGAGGACCGAGTACTGCTCCGACCGAATCCCAGGGTTGCCCTCGGAGCCGCTCTTCCACTGCCAGTCGTTCGCCGCTTCTCCCGTGGGATCGCCGATCCGACAGACCCAGCGCACCGCGCGTAGCGACCGCTCGTCGCAACGAGGATAGCAGCGCGCCGCGAAGATCGCGTCCTGGACCGAGATGCGCTTCCCGCCCGGGACGGGTTGTTCATCCTTCATGATACCCGCGGGGAGCTCGTAGCACATGACGGATCGGTCGTCCGGCCACTGCGTCATCCAGTTGTCCGAAGACTCCAGCGGAGTGAGGATGTTCCAGTCGACCGTTTCCTTGCTCCAGTTGTTCGGAGGCTTTGCGAAGTGCGCGTAGGCTTTCTTCGGATCGATCCGATCCACGATACACCGACGGCGTTGCGAGTGCTGGAAGCCGGGGGTGTGGCCGGTCTCGTGCGCGACGACGCCAACTAGCTTCTCGTCCGAGATGTCGTCCTCGAACCCGTCGAGGTTCATCGTCGGCTCTGGCGCGGGCACCAACTCGATGCCTGTTCCGAGGTGGGACCAGTAGCCCGTGAGATCCGTCGAGATCCTGACCTGTGCTTCCGCTCCGTCCTCGATGCGAGTGAACTCGACATCCGCCCAGTCACGCCAGAGATTCATCGCGGCGACGATGCGCTCCTGAAGCTCTTGGGTGGGGAGCTCGGTGTCCGGCTGCGTCGTTACGAATCCGACCGTCAGTCGAACGCTCGGTCCGGGCCAGCGGTTCTTCTGAGAAACGACCGCTTCGATTCCGATCGGAGCACTCTCTTGCCCCTTGATCTCGCATGCATGCGTCGGCTTTGTCACGTCGAACATCCTTTTGTGAAACTCAACGAATAGCAGGCGGTGTATCACATGGACGGACCGGCGGGTAGTGCCTATGCCTCGAATCAGACGAAGGCCGACGAGCCGGGTAGCGGTCCGTACGGCCCGGGTTCGGCCCCATCGGATGGTTCCCCGAGCGAACTCGAACGTGACGTCCGCCTGACGAATCGTGACGCGGAAAGGGCACCCGATTCCTGCGTCGCAGGAGTTAGGCTAAGGTACTCGCATGAAGAGCTCGTCTGCCGCCGTCGCCCCCTTCCTGCTCGCCGCCGCGCTCGCAGCGGCGTGCGCCTCTCCCGAGCGCAGCGCGCCCGCCGCGGAGCCCGTCGACGAAGCTCCGGCCGTCACGCTCGCCACGGCGATCCACCCGCCGGCGGTCGACTCCGCACCCGCGCCCGCGCACCAGAGCGGCGACGCGATCCGCTTTGGCGATCCGGTCGGCGCGTACGACGTGCCGTTCTTCCCGGGCACGAGCTACGACGCGTCGATTCCGACGCCCGACTCGATCCTCGGTCAGCAGCACGGGAGCCGGCTCGCGCACCACACCGAGATCCTGCGCGCGTTCGAGGCGTGGGCGGCAGCGTCGCCGCGCATCGCGTTCCATGCGTACGGGCACACGCACGAGGGACGCCAGCTCTCCTACGCCGTGCTCACGTCGCCGGAGAACCACGCACGACTCGACACGATCCTGGACGAGCTCGGACAACTCGACGACCCGCGCGGACTCTCGAGTGCGGACGCCAAGCGCATCGTCGAGAACTCCCCCGCCGTCGCGTGGATGGGCTACAGCATCCACGGCGACGAGCTCTCGGGCGCGGACGCGTCGCTCGCCGTCGCGTATCACCTGATCGCCGGACAGGGCGCCGAGATCGAAGCGCTGCTCGACAACGTCGTGGTCGTCATCGACCCGTGCATGAACCCCGACGGGCGCGAGCGCATCATCGGCATGGTCGAACAGTCCGCCGGCTATACGCCGAACCTCGACTACGCATCGATGCAGCGTGGGCGCTGGCCGTACGGCCGCGGCAACCACTACCTGTTCGACATGAACCGCGACTGGATGGCGGGCACGCAGCCCGAGACGCGCGGGCGCTGGCGCATCGCGCAGAAGTTCCATCCGCAGCTGTTCGTCGACGCGCACGAGATGGAAGCGCTCGAGACGTTCCTGTTCTACCCGCAGGCGCGCCCGCTGAACCCGAACCTGCCGACGTGGCTCGTCCAGTGGCAGCGGCGCTACGCCGAGGACGCGGCGGCGGCGTTCGATCGCTATGGCTGGAGCTACTACACGCGCGAGTGGGCCGATGCGTGGGCGCCGTTCTATTCGGACGCGTGGGGTTCGTTGCTCGGCGCGACGGGCATGCTGTACGAGCAGGCGGGCATCGCCGGCTTCCCGGTGCGGCGCAGTTCGGGCGAGATCCTGACCTATCGCGAGGCGGTGCATCACCAGGCGGTCGCGAGCATCGCGAACGTGACCACGCTCGCGAGCGCGCGCTCGGACGCCCTCGCCGCGTACCTCGAGAACGCGCGGCGCAACATCTCGACCGACACGCCGGGCAACGACCGGACGTTCGTCGCGCTGCCCGGACCGAACGCGGATCGCGTGAGCGAGCTCGTGCGCATCCTCGACGGTCAGGGCATCGACTACGGAATCGCGCGCGAGGCGTTCGAGGCGACGGGCGTGGTCAGCGCGACGGGCGAGCGCACGGATTCGCTCGAGCTGCCCGCCGGCTCGATCGTCGTGCACGCGGCGCAACCGCGCAGCCAGATGATCCAGGCCTACTTCGGCTTCGACCATCGCATGCCGCGCGAGGACCTCTTGCGCGAGCGCGAGGAGCTCGAGCAGAAGGGGAACAGCAAGATCTACGACCTGACCTCGTGGTCGATCCCGCTGGCGCTCG
>JAJDEV010000297.1 GCA_029259605.1 Planctomycetota bacterium
CACCAAAACGCGAACACACCAAAAAACACACAATCGCGCGGGGCGGTTGGGCCCCGCGCTACCGCGCCCCCAAACCGCCCTGATCTCCACCGGCAACAACGAGTCGCCGATGTTCGTCAGTTCGACACGAAGGTCGAACCAACTGATGTCGTGGTGTCGAACGGGAAGCTGCGGTCGATGAGTGGATCAAACGCTTTGACCCGGGGACTCATCGCGCCGACTAGCGCTCCCCGGTTGAACCCTATCGGATTCAACGCGCATGAGGTGAAACACGGAATAGGGTTGTCAAGGCTTTCTCTTCGCCGATCTTTCCACGCGTAGCGTGCCAACGCGCCGCGATTCGACGCGGCAACTCGTCGACGACGTGCATGTTCGCGAGCGCGCGACGCGCGCGGTCCCCTTGTTCCGTGCGTTCCAACGCGGCTTCGCCGACCGATCGAATGCACTCGTTCAGGAGTTCCGCCGCGCCATCGAGATCGTCGATCGCGAGCTGCTTCTTCGCGAGTCGATCGAACGCCGCGACGCGTGCGCAGGGATCGCGCGCGCCGTGCGCGACGTTACGCCACGCACGCACGGCGTTCGTCGCTTCGCCCGACGCGTTCCACACGTCGCCCGCGAAGAGCCACGCGTCGTCGCAGCAGTCGCGTGGTGACGCGCCCGAGAACGCGAGCGCGAGGTACGCGTCGAGCGCGGCCGTGTAGCGTTCCGCGCGGCGATGCACGTGCCCGATCTCGAGCCGCGCACGCGCAACGAACTCGGTGCCGTCACCCAGCGCGATCGCGTGGCCGAACTCCGCCAAGCCGAGCTCGGAACGGTCCGTCGCGACGAGCAGCATTCCTGCTCGAAATGCCGCTTCCGCGCCCAAGCTCGGCACTTCCGGGTGCAGCTCGCGAACGGCGCGGTAGGCCGCGATCGCGCGCTCGGCCCAGACCGCCTTCATGCTGCTCGATGCTCCCACGCGCCGCCCCTTCAACGCGCGCGCGTGGGCGTACTGTCGCGCCGCGGAAGGCAGGCGCGGCACCTCCTGCGCTCCGAACTCGCGAGTTCCTCCAGGGACCGGGCTCGACTGCGCGAACGCCGAAGCACCGAGCGCGAACGTGAACGCCAATGCGAACGCATGCCGCGCGCTCACGAGACCACCTCCGGTAGCCGACCGTGCACGCGCGCCGCGGCGCGGGTGCGCGGCTCGAACGCGTTGACATCGTCGTGCTCGACGCGCGGGCGACCGTTCTCGAGCGCGAGTTGGTGCCGCATCGCCGTACGCAGTCGCTTGCGCGCCCGAAAAAGCCGCGCCTTGACCAAGTGCGGCGGGATTTCGCATTCGCGCGCCGTCATTCGACTGCTTCCCGCGCCGCCGTAGAACGACGCGAGCAAGCGACGGTCGTCGTCGCGCATCGTCCCCATGACACGCGTCATGAGCTGCACCGCATCGGTCGCGTGGACGTCGAAACGCCCGATGCGCACCGGGACGCTCTCCTCGACCGCGTCGTCCGCCACCTCGGGCTCGACACCGTCCTCGTCCGCGCCCGACACATACCGCCAGCCCTTGCGCCGGCCGTCCGCGAGCACGTTCATCGCGATGCGCATCGCCCACGACTTCAGCCGGCCGTCCTCGCTCAGATTCGCGCGGTAGCGCGCGGCACGCAGGAGCGTCTCCTGCAGCACGTCCTCGAGCTCGTTGGGATCCGGACAGTGCCGGAGCAAGAAACACCGCAGCGCGGCCTGCAGATCGGACAACCCCGTCCAAGCACTCTTCGATACGACTTCCACGTCACCTCCTTGACGCTCGAAACACGTCGTCCGGCGCGCACGCACCGGCGACCGGAACGCACAAGGAGGAGCGGATCCGCCGGCCGAGCCGTGGCGGACCGAGGTGTGGAGAAGGGCCGCGGCGGCTACCGCGCGAGTCGATGCGGGATCGCGCTGCGCCCCGCCGCGGGGGCGCTCAGTTGTTCAGGTCGTTGCGCTGGGCCCAGGGGGAGTCCGGGTACAGCGAGCGCAGCTCGCGCTTCATGTCGTTCTTCTTCGACGTGTCGCCCATGATCTGGAAGCAACGGAAGGCGTAGTAGAGCGCCTTCGGCACGTACTGGCTCTCCGTTTCGTGGTTGAGCACGACGCGCAGGTACTGGGTGGCCGCGTTCTTCAGGATCGTTTTGTCGTCCGCCGCGGCGCCCGCGAAGAACAGGCAGTCCCCGAGGCCCGTGTACGCACCGGCGAGCACCGTGTCGTCCGAGGCGCCGTCCGCGACGAGATCGTCGAAGACCTTGCGCGCCTGGTCACGGAGGTTGTTCGCCTCGCTGGCGGACTTGCGCTCGGCCTCGACGAGGTACGACTCGCCCTCGGCGAGGCGCGCGTGGTTGCGCACGTTCGGATAGGTCGTGCCGGCCTCGCTCGCGATCGACGCCAGGTCGGCGCGCTGCGCAGGTCCGACCTTGGACGGATCGGCGAGCACCTTCGCCAGTCGGCATGCGAGGTCCCAGCGCTTGGACAGCGACTTGGAGCCGATCACGCCGGTCAGCTTGTCGAGCGTCGCCACCGCGTCGGCCGTCTTGCCCATCCAGCGCTCGACGTTCGCCTTCATGAGGTAGGCGTCGGGCGCGTAGCGCGAATCCGGGAAGTTGTCCGTCAGGCGCTTGGCCGCCTTCACCGCGCCGGGGTAGTCGGCGACCTGCGTGCGGATCTCGAGCACGCGCCAGGCAGCGAACGCCGGCGCCCATTTGAAGCGCCGCTCGGTCGACCGCGCGATCTGGGAGTCGACGTAGGTGTCGAGCGTCTGCATCGCCGACAGGAAGTCGCCCTCGCCCAGGTAGGCGAGCGCCTCGTCGACCTCCTGCGGGTACTGGGCGAACTCGACGCGGAGCACCTGGTCCGACGGGATCGTCTGGTCGGAGCGCGACTTCGTGAAGGCCACCTCGACCAGCGACTCGGTCGCCACGGACGCGTCCTCGACCATCGTTCCGTCGGTCTTGTGGATCGTGTCGGCCCACCCGAAGGGGGCGACGGCGACGAGGCTGGCAAAGCTGAGGAACAGGCGCGGGTTGGCGATCATGTCGGTTCGTTGCGTGGAACGCGTGGTCTATCGGGGGCGGGGCGAGCAGTTACGGCGGCGATCGTGTCGCGATCCGAAAGCTCGGCGCGCGCTCTCGGTCGTCGAGCGCCCGGCGGCCGCGCCCTCGAGACTCGTTCCGGCGGGGCGCCGAAAACGGGCGAACAGAATAGGCACGCCCCGGACGAGCGTCAATTCGACGGCCCCTACCGGTGCAAGACGAGCATGGCGGCGCTCAGTTCGTCCGCCTTTTCGGGCCCGACGAGGCGGCCGACCAGCGTGAGCGCGAACTCCAGCGCCGTCCCCGGCCCGCGACTCGTGATCACCGCGCCGTCGATCTCGACGCGCTTCTCGCTCAGCGTGGCCCCCGTCAGGCCGTCCTCGAAGCCCGGATACGACGTCGCACGCACGCCCTCCAGCACACCCGCGGCCCCGAGCACGATCGGTGCCGCGCAGATCGCGGCGACCAGCCGGCCGCTCGCGTGCAGCTCACGCACGAGGCCGAGCACGCGCTCGTCCTCCCTCAGGTTCGTCGCCCCGGGCAGGCCGCCGGGGAGCACGATCGCGCGCAGATCGGCCGCTTGCAACGACGCGAGCGCGGTGTCCGTCTCGACCGCGATGCCGTGCGCTCCGGGCACCGCAGTCGCCTCTCCGTCGAGGCGCGCGACGACCACGTCGAGGTCGGCGCGGCGCAGCACATCGATGATCGTGACCGCTTCGATCTCTTCGAAGCCCGGCGCGAGGGGTACGAGGACTCGGTTCTGCATCTCCGGATCTTAGCAGCGCGCCCACGCTAGAATCGGCGCCCCATGGAATCGGACCGACCGGACGGGCGTGAGCGGCGCCCCGTGCTCGTGAGTGCCTGCCTGCTCGGCTGCACGTGTCGCTACGACGGGCGCGACAACCTCGATCGCGCGCTCGAGCGCGAGCTCGAGGCGC
Source organism: Planctomycetota bacterium (assembly GCA_029259605.1). GTDB lineage: Bacteria > Planctomycetota > UBA1135 > UBA1135 > OFTM281. The sequence goes on from JAJDEV010000297.1 coordinate 3,986, forward strand.
GCGGCGAGCGCGCGATCCCGGTGTGCCCCGAGGAAGAGGGCGGCCTCGGAACGCCGCGGCCTGCCGCGTGGCTGACGAATGCGCACGCCGGTGGCGCGGCGGGCGTCCTCGACGGCGTCGAGCGCGTCGTCACGGTCGACGGCGCGGATGTGACCGACGCCTTCGCGCGCGGCGCCGAGATCGCGCGCGCGCGTTGCGACGAACACGGCATCACGCGCGCCTACTTGAAGGAACGCTCGCCGTCGTGCGGAGTCCGCAACACGCACGCGGGCGGCGAGTTGGTCGACGGTCCGGGCGTGACGGCCGCGCGACTCATGCGCGCCGGCGTCGAAGTCGTCGGCGTCGACGGACGACGCGCATAGCCGCGCCTCACTCGTCGTCGAAGCGGCGCTTCGGAAGCACACCCATGCAGACGTGCGCGACGAGTCCCATGGCGACGATGTTGAACAGCTGGACGAGGTGCACGCCGATGCCGGTCGACAGCGCGACGTCGTAGTCGACGCTCAGGAACTGGTTGAAGCCCGTCACCCAGCCGAGCTCCTGCGTCCCCATCCCCGCCGCGCCGTTCACGGGAAGCAGATTGAAGAGCATCGCGAGCGACGCGCCGAACGTCGCCTCGGGATAGGACACCCAGTCCGGCATGCCCATCGCGCGCGCGAGGACCGTGTAGAAGCCGAAGACGCTCATCCACAGCGGCGCCGTCGCGAGCGCGGCGCCCCGCAATCGTCCGTGACCGCTCGACGCGCGCAACGCGTGCGCGAGGCTGTTGGTCTTCACGAGCAGCCTCTCGCCCCAATTCCAGTGATGCAGCCGGATCCAGCGCAGGGCCAACTCCACCGCTCGCACCAAGAGGTCGCCGCGCAGCGAGAAGACGACGAACACCGTCGCGAGCGCGACGAGCGCGCCCCCGGCCGTACCGAGCCAGTCGAGCGCGACGAAGCGCTCCTTCGAGTGCAAGTAGAAGCACGCGGCCGAGAGCCCGAGCGAGAGCATCGCCGCGTCGAGGAAGCGCGCGACGAGGAGCGCGGCGAGCCCGACCGACGGCGGCACGCCCGCCTTCACGCGCAGGTAGACGACGAGCGACGCCTCACCGGTCTTCGCCGGCAAGACGTACGACGCCATGTTGTGCGCGGCCGAGAGGATGAGCGAGCGCTGGAAACTCGGCTTGCGCGGCTCGGGGATCAGAACGCGCAGGCGGATCGCGCGCATGCTGTACGTGAAGACGTGCAGCGCGAGGGCGAACAGGTACACGCGTGGCGGAACGCGACGCACGGTCGTGAACACGTCGACGGGACTGACCTCGCCCCAAACCATCAGCAGGACGAGCAACAGTCCCGCGACGGCAAACGACGCGACGATACGAACGGGCCACTTCAACGCCGGTCACTTCAGGGAACGCGCGCACGAGTTCCAACAACGAATGGTCAGAACGCTCCCCGCAGGGCCTTGCGCGACAGCCCGGTGAGTCCGAGTTCGTCGAGCTCGTCGCGATGCGCCCAGCGCGTTTCGAGTGCCGCGCCGGTCGCGCGCGAGCGCACCTTGCCCGCCGTGGCCGCGTGCACCGTCGCCCGAATCCGGTGGTGCGTGATCGCGTGCGACACGGCGTGCAGTTCGTGCTCGCCGGCGCGAAAGGCGACCGCGTGGCGCGAGGGCCACAGGTACGTTCGCCCGTCTTCGTCCGGCACCTCGCGCGTCGGGAGCTCCCACATCCGCGCCATCCGGCCGGTCGCGGGCCGACGCACGAGCAGAACATCGGGACCGCGCTCGGCGACGAGCACTTCGACGCGCACATCGATCGGCGCGCGGCGCTTGGCCGGACGCGGGAGTTCGGCGGTCTTGCCCTCGCGCCGCGCGACGCACTCGCTCGCGAGCGGACACGCCGCGCAGTTCGGGGAGCGCGGAGTGCACACGCGCGCGCCGAGCTCCATCAACGCCTGATTCCACGCTCCCGGCGAGACGTCCCCGCTCGAACGCGCGGGCACGAGCTCGCGCGCCTTGCTCCACAGCTTGCGCTGCAGCGGACCACCCGGCTCGTCGTCGTAGCCGAAGAGGCGACTGAACACGCGCGCGACGTTGCCGTCGACGACGGGCTCGCTCGCTCCGTGCGCGATCGACAACACGGCGCCGGCGGTGTACGGGCCGACGCCGGGCAGCGCGAGGAACGCGTCTCGGTCGCGCGGCAGCTCGCCGCCGTGCTGCTCGGCGATCTCGTTCGCGGCGGCGTGCAGCGCGCGCGCGCGGCGGTAGTACCCGAGCCCGCTCCACGCCGCGACGACGTCGTCGACGCTCGCCTCGGCGAGCGCGCGCACGGTCGGGAAGCGCGCGAGGAAGCGCTCGTAGTAAGGAACGACGGCTTCGACGCGCGTCTGCTGGAGCATCGCCTCGCTGATCCAGATCGCGTACGGATCGCGCGTGCGGCGCCACGGGAGGTCGCGGCGATGACGCGCGAACCAGGCGCAGAGCTGCGGAACGAGCTGCATCGCCGGAGGGTAGCAAGCCTGTCGTGAGACGCACGCTGGCCGGCGAACAGAACGACGAAGCCGAGTCCGCGTTTCGAATCGTGCCGCGCGACGCGTAGTCTGCGCGCCATGCGTTCCCCCCGCCTTCGCGCCCTTCCCGTCGGACTCGTCGTCGGCGTGCTCCTTTCCATGCTCCGCGCGCCGGGTGGGCTGGACTGGACCCAGCTCGGCGTCGTCGATGGATTGACGGCCGCGATGTACCGCGGCGGCGCGCTGCTCGCGATCGCGCTCGTCGTGAAGGCGCGCGGTGTCGACCTCCAGCGCACGGTCGACCTGACCGCGCTGCTCGTGGCGGCGACGCTCGGGTTCGCCGGGCACTCGCTCTTGCTCGCACACGTCGTCCAACCGTCGAGTCGCCTCGCGTTCGGAGGCGCGCTCCTCGCCGCGACGGCGCTGCTGTGGTGGCTCGTCGGCCCGGCGCGATCCGAGGACGAGCTCGATCGCGTCGGCGCCCTCGAGCGCCTCGGCTTCGTCATCGGTGGCGCCGGCGCCGCGTTCGCGCTCGAGAACCTCGCGCATCACGTGCGGCTCCTCGGCGGCGGGATGGCCGAGGACGACGCGGTCATCGGTTCGGTCTTCCTCGGTACGGTCGCGATCGGCGCGGCGGCGTTCGGCGTGTTCGTCTCCGCTCCGAAGCTGCGGCGCATCGCACCAGCGGTCGGGCTCGTGTTCGCGGCCGCGGTGACCTTGCAGGGGCTCGCGTTCCTCGGCGGGCTCGAACAGGATCCGCTCTGGCGCTACCTCAAGCGCGTCGGGCTCGACCCCACTCGCATCGGCACGTGGCGGGGCACCGGATGGATCGCGGGCAGCGCGCTGGTCGTCAGCGGCTTCGCCGCGGGCACGGCGCTCTCCGCCGCGCGGCATCCGATCCGTTTCGCGTCGATCCTGCTCGGCGCGGCGCTCGGCCTGGTCGCACGTCCGGCCGCGATCGCCGCGCTGACGCGACCGATGACGTTCCCCGCCGACGCGACCGTGCCGTGGGCGTGGCACGTCGCGCTCGCGGGAACGATCGTCGCCGCCGCCGGCGCGCTGTTCGTCGTCCTCGGCGCCGAGCGTGGAGGCGCGCGCATCGCCGCGGCGTTGACGGCGGTCGTTGCGGCGACGGTCGTGGGAACGTTCCCGATCGTCGTGTGGAGCTTCTCGCCGTGGTTCCTCGTGCCGATCACGGCCAACCTCGCCGTGCCGTCCTCCGCGGGCCTGGTCACGGTCGAGCAGACCACCGACCAAACGCGGATCGTCACCGTCGATCGCAAGCGCGTCACGCCGGCCGCGAACGACGCCGACATCGACGATCGCCGCATTCTGTGGGCCTGGTCGCTCGTTCCACGCGACGTGCGCACGTCGGGCGAGGCGCGCGTGCTCGTGATCGGACAGCTCACGCCGCGGCGCGCGGATCTGCTCGGTCGGCTCGGCGCCGGCGTCATCGAGCGCACGGCGACTTGGTTCGATGCGCTCGAAGCCGTCGAAGCGCTCCTGTTCGAGGACGCGGAGAGCGTCCCGGTCGGGCGCGTCTCGCCGCGCGATGCGAAGCGCAAGATCGCGAACGGCGAGTACGACCTCGTCGTGAGCCTGCCGACGCACGGACCCGTGCTCTCGCCGCGAACTCCCGCGCGCATCGCCTGGGGTGTGGTCGATGCGCCGATTCTCGGCGCGCTCGCGGTGCCCGACGGAACGATCGGCGTCGCCTGGCTCGACGCGAACGCGCCGCTCGTTCATCGCGAGCTCGGGTCCCAGGTCCTGGTCGCGATGGAGCGCTTCGACGATGCGACGATCGGTGTCGTGCGCGGTCGGGTCGCTGACCCGGTCGACGATGCGGAGCGCGCGGCGCGGCCGATCTTGTTCGACGCCGGTCCCCCGGAGCCGCGCGCCTCGCCGGTGGCGCTGCTGTCGACGAAGCCGATGCTGCGTCAGTTCGACCTCCACGCGCGCCTCTTCCGGCGCTTCGCCACCGCGCAGTCGGGCGACGATCCCGTGCGTACCGAGCTCGCCCGCGGGCTCGCGATCCACTTCGAAGCCCAGCACGGCAGCTCGCCGTTCGAAACCGCGGAGCAGGCGACCGAGCTGGAGGAGGACGAGCTGCGCGCCTTCAGCACCGCGCTGCGCGACAAGCCGGTGCTCGACCCGTTCACGCGTGAACTGTGGGAGGGCCTGGCGTGGCTCCTCACCGAGAAGCGCATGCCCGACATGGTGCTCGCCTACCTCGAGTCGATCGCCGAAGCGTATGCGCCGTGGCCCGAGCTCGACCTCGCCGTCGGCAAGGCGTACCACGAGTTCCTTCAGCCCGAGGATGCGCTCCGGTTCCTCGAGCGCGCGCTCGCGAACGCCCCGTACGATCTGGCGACCTATGTGAGCTGCGCCGAGGTCGCCACCGAGCTCGGAGACCACGGGCGCGCGGCCGGGTTCCTGCGCCGCGCGCTCGAGATCCAGCCCGGCCGCTACGACTTCCGGCGCGGCCTCGGGATCTCCTTGATGAAGGCGGGCGATCCCGACGGGCGGCGGATGCTGCTGGAACTCCTGCGCGAAGAGCCCGAGGACGAATTCCTGCTCGAGCAGCTCGAGCAGGGGCCGCCTCCCCCCCCCGCAACGGGCGAGGACCGCTAGCCGGCCTCGGCCCGGGACGCCGCACGGGGGCGTCCGACCCGATAGGCTTCAGGGAAGAACCACTCCGGGACCGCCGTGCGGGCACCCAGGGGGCGGCCAGGATCGCGATTCGGCCGGCTCCTGCGGCCCATCGAAGGCCCGATTCCAGCCCCCCGAATCGGGGGATTCCCTTAGAATTGCGACGTTCTCGGAACAGCCCGACCCCCCGCGCCAACTTATCTGCGAGGGGCCGCGCGTCCGACGGCGCCCGACCCTCCCGACCTCCTTTTCCCCCACCACCCAGGTCACTCGGACCGCGCCGTCGGCGGCTCACCGCCCCGCGGTCCGACGCGTCCGCGCCCGTCCGAACGCTCCCCTTCTGCCCCTTCGTCCGCCGACTTCAAGCGGCACACCTATCCCGTCATGGTCAAGCCCTTCCACATCGCGCTCACGGCACTCGTCCTCGGCGCGGCCACCGTCCTCGCCCCCGCCCAGATCAAGGAATACTCGCTCAAGGAGATGATCACGACCGCGGACGGCGCGGTGCACGGCCAGATCATCAACAGCGTCGTCTTCCGCGTCGACTCCGAAGTCGACGGCCCCGAGCTCTACTTCACGACGCTCACGATCGAAGGCACCGAACTGAACGGCGGCCGAGCGGTCACGCTCGACGTCACGTTCGCGGGCGGCTTCGTCGACGCGGACAACGGCGTCTACAACTCGGAAGCTCCGAGCGCGGACGACACGAAGGTCGGCACGAACATCGTCGCCTTCTACAAGTGGTCGAGCAACCTCGGCGGCGACGTGTCCGGCAACGGGTTGGTCGCTTCCCACGGCGGCCTGTACCGCACGGTGTCGGGTCCGAACGACACGGTCATTCTCGGGCGTGGCAAGGGCTATGCGATCAACGCGAACACCGCGATCGTCGATCTCATGAGTGCCGTCCGCAAGATCAAGAAGTCCTAGTCCTCCGGGAGACCAACACAGATGAAAGCTCGATCGATCGTCCTCCCCGGACTCGCACTCGGATTCGCGGCGCTCCTCATTGCGCCCGGCTCCGACTCCCTCGCCAGCTACACGTTGTTCGGATCGACCCTGTCGACCGGACAACGCGACGTGCGACTGTACGACAACCTCAACGACGCCCAGTCGAACAACAACAACGCGCCCGAAACCGAATTCCCCGGCTACTTCGGCGCCGAACTCGCGATCTGGAAGGGGATCACCGAGTGGGGCAGCACGACGCACGGCCAGGGCACCGGTGACCCGACCCAGGGCGTCATCGGCAACGGCCAGGCGAACTTCGACGCCTCGTGGCAGGGCAACGCCCTCGGCGTCGGCGGTGCCAACGACAACATCATCTCGGGCACGACCGGTTGCCAGTCGGGCGTCATCGCGTTCGCCGAGGGGCCGTACGCAGACGGCTGGCGCATCCGCATGTGCGACGACCAGTGGGTCTTTGCCGACGGTCCGGGAGCGATCAGCGGCGGCGCGTTCGACATCCAGGGCATCATCGCGCACGAGTACGGGCACGCGCTCGGACTCGGGCACAGCTGCAACAACGCGGCGACGATGGCGCCGTCCGGAGCGCCCGGGCAGACCAGCCTGCGCTCGCTGAACTTCGACGACATCGCCGGGATCAAGGCGGCCTACGGCGCGAAGGCGTCGACGAAGCCCGTGATCTGCCAGACGTCCGTGTCCGGCACGACGATGACGATCACCGGCGACAACTTCGGTGCCACCGGCAACTCCGTTTGGTTCACGAACGTGAACACCACGGCGACCGGCATCGATCCGCGCGTGATCGTTTCGGGTCTCACATCAGCGTCCGGCAAGGTCATCACCCTCACGATTCCGGCCTCCGCGGGCCCCGGCGACGTGCTGGTGAAGATCCAGGGCGGAACGACCGGCGCCTTCCTCTCGAACGCGTTCCCGACCGACCTCGTCGGGACGTTCTCGAACTCCGCGGTCTGCCCGATCGTCGTCGACGACATCAGCCCCGACACGGTTCCCGCTCTCATGCCCGGCACGTCCCAGGACGTGACGATCACGGGCAGCGGCTTCCTGAACGCGACCGATCTCTACATCAACACGTCGACGCTCATCGACCCGGCGAACTGGACGATCGTCAACGACACGACGATCACCGTCGACCTGCCGCAGTTCGGCTTCCTCGCAACGACGAACCTGCTCGTCGCGTCCGCGTCGGACTCGGACTTCGGCAACATCACGGTCGAAGCCAACACGACGCCGGCAATGCAGCTCGGCACCGGAGACGACTTCAACGTCATCCACGACGGAGAAGACATGCGCGTGGTCCTCGCGGGCACGCCCGGCACGTTGCACAAGATCTACTACTCCGCGTCCGCGCTGCCGAGTTGCCACCCGAAGTCGAAGTGGGCGATGGGCGACCAGTTCTCCAACTTCTTCTACGCGACCGAGGCCACCATCCCGGCCAAGGGGTGGACCGAGTTCCTCGCGCCGGTGGTCTTCTCCGGACCCGACGTGGACATCTACTCGCAGTCGATCGACATCACGACGGCGCCGGCGCCGATGTTCGGCATCAGCAACCTGCAAATCTTCACCCTCTCCGAGTAGCGAGCGTCTTCCGCGTCCCTCCCCCCCCACGCAGCGCCCACGGGCTGGTCGATGAATCACGACCAGCCCGGCGGGCGTCGCTCGAACGGCCAAACGGCGCCGCACCCGAACCTCACCCCAGAATGAAGCTTCATTCCATCGTCGTCCCCGGCCTCGCCCTCGGCCTCGCGGCGCTCTTCATCGTGCCCGGCGCCGAGTCCATCGGCAGCTACTCGCTGATCGGTTCGTCGCTGTCGACGTCGCAACGCGACGTACGCCTCTTCGACAACCTGAACGACTCTGCGTCGAACAACAACAACCTGCCGAGCGCGGAGTTTCCGGGGTACTTCGGAGCCGAGCTCGCCACGTGGAAGGCGGTCGTCGAATGGGGTAGTTCGACGCACGGCACCGGCGACGGCGACCCGACCCAGGGCGTCCTCGGCAACGGACAGGCGAACTTCGACGCGTCGTGGCAGGGCAACGCGTCCGCCGTCGGCACTTCGAACGACAACATCATCTCGGGTGTGTCGAGCTGCGGTTCCGGTGTTCTCGGTTACGCCGAGGGCCCGTACGCGGACGGCTGGCGGATCCGCATCTGCGACTCCGGCTTCACGTGGGCGGACGGTCCGGGAAGCATCAGCTTCAGCCAATACGACATCCAGGCGCTCCTCGTTCACGAGTACGGCCACGTGCTCGGGCTCGGGCACAGCTGCACGTCCGGCGCTTCGATGTGGCCGTCGCTCAGCAACGGCTCGACCGGCGTCCGCTCGATCAACTTCGACGACATCGCCGGCATCAAGGCCGTCTACGGCGCGAAGTCGTCGACCAAGCCGTTCATCTGCCGCACGGACGTCTCCGGCAGCACGCTGACCATCACGGGTGACAACTTCGCTCCGACCGGGAACTCGGTGTGGTTCACGAACTCGTCGACAACGGCGTCGGGAACGGATCCGCGCGTCGTCGTCTCGAGCGTGAGTTCGAGCGCCAACAAGATCATCACCGTGGCGATTCCGGCCGGTGCGGGTCCTGGCGACGTGCTCGTGAAGGTGCCCGGCGGATCGAACGGCACGGGGCTCTCGAACGCGTTCCCGACCGACCTCGTGGGCACCTACGCGAACTCCGCCGGCTGCCCGATCGTGGTCGACGACATCAGCCCGGACACGGTTCCGGCGCTCATGCCCGGTACCGCACAGAACGTGACGATCACGGGCAGCGGGTTCCTGAACGCGTCCGAGCTCTACATCAACACGGCGACGCTCATCGATCCGGCGAGCTGGACGGTCGTCGACGATACGACGATCACGGTCGACCTGCCGCAGTTCGGCTACATCGCGACGACGAATCTGCTCGTCTCGTCGGGCTCGGACTCGGACTACGGGTTCATCACGATCGAAGCCAACACGACGCCGGCGATGCAGCTCGGCACCGGCGACGACTTCAACGTCGTCCACGACGGTGAGGACATGCGCGTCGTCGTCGCGGGCACGCCCGGCACGTTGCACAAGATCTACTACTCCTCGTCCGCGCTGCCGAGCTGCCACCCGAAGTCGAAGTGGGCGATGGGCGACCAGTTCTCCAACTTCTTCTACGCGACCGAGGCCACCATCCCGACCAAGGGCTGGACCGAGTTCCTCGCGCCGGTGGTCTTCTCCGGACCCGACGTGGACATCTACTCGCAGTCGATCGACATCACGACGGCACCGGCGCCGATGTTCGGCGTCAGCAACCTGCAGATCTTCACGCTGTCGGAGTAGCCCGGCAGGCATCCCCCGGACTCGCGTCCGGGGCTCTCGAATCGGGGGCGCGGTTTCCGCGCCCCTTTTTCGTTGCCGCGTTCTCGACCGGGGCTAGCCCGGGTTCTTCATGAGGCTTTGCCGAGATCGACGCAGATGCGCGCCAGATCAGCGCTTCGCGACCGAAGCGCGTGCAGGCGACCTGGACGGGTCGTCGAACCCGGTGAGGGAGGGAAGTGCTGATCTGGCACGTAGCTGCGTCGATCTCGGTGAAGGCTCATGAATGATCCGGGCTAACAGGCCGCTGAAGACGCGCAACGCCGCGAGCGCGGATTCGATCGGCCGCGCGCGGGTCGTGAGTATTTGAACGGGCTGCTCGTCAGGAGTCGCGCGCCTCGCTGCCCGGTTGCTAGGTTCTGCGTCGGACCCGGCTGACCGCCTCCCCTTTCATGGACGACTCGACCTCCCACGCTCCCCAGGGCGACGGCGCAGCGCCCGGTACGCGACTGGGCGCGGTCGAGTTCGCGTGGCTCGCCGTCGCGTTGCTCGGAACGGCGATCGTCTACTGGCGCTCGCTCGCCGGCGCGTTCGTCTACGACGACCTGCTGCTCATCGTCCGCAATCCGAAGCTCGCGAGCCTCGCGAACGTCCCCGAGCTCTTCACGCGGCCCTACTGGGACTTCCTCGCGCCGGGTGAGGGCGAGCTGATCGGCTACTGGCGGCCGCTGTCGGCGGTCGCCCACGCGCTCGCCTGGTCGTTCGGCGACGGCGCGGCGCCGGCGTTCCATGCGGCCTGCGTCGCGGCGCATCTGTTCGCGACGGCGGCGGTGTTCCTGCTCGCGCGACGCGTCCTCCGCGACGCGTGGGCGGCCGGGTTCGCAGCGCTCCTGTTCGGGCTCCACCCGACCCACGTCGAGAGCGTGGCGTGGATCTCGGCGCTGAACGATCCGCTCTTCGGTGCCCTCACGTTGTTCGCGCTCGTCTTCTTCTTGCGCTGGCGCGAGCGTGGCTCGCGCGGGCTTCCGATCGGCGCCGCGGTGTGCTTCTTCCTCGCGCTGCTCGCGAAGGAAATGGCGGTCGCCTTCCTGCCGCTGGCCGTCGCGCTCGACGCGTTCCGGCGCGCGGGCGACGGCGACAGCTGGTTCGCGCCGATTCGCGATTGGAAGCGCGCCTACGCACCGTTCGGCGTGGCGCTCGGCGTCTACGTCGCGTGCCGCATGCTCGTGTTCGGCAGCCTGCTCGCGGGGTTCGACCGGACGCCGACGCACTTCGGCGTCGACTGGGAGCGCCTGGCGCTGCTGCGCATCGAGCTCTTCGGCGGAGCGCTGCGTCTGCTCGCGTGGCCGGACGCGCTCAACGCCTTCCGGCCGTTCCGCCCGACGCTGCCGTGGGGTCACGCGGACGTGCTCGTCGCGCTCGGTGCTATCGCGGTCGCGACCGTCCTGTTCGTCGTCGCGCTGCGCCGACGCGAACGGGTCCTCGCGCTCGCGCTCGCTTTGATTCCGCTCGGGTTCTCGCCCGTCCTCGTCAACGTCGGTTCGCTCGGACGCTTTCCGCTGTCCGATCGCTTCCTCTACCTCCCGGTGCTCGGCATCGCGTTGGCGCTCGTGTTCGTCGCGCGCCGCGCGCTTCCCCGCGCGGTCGCGTTCGTCGCGCTCGCCGCGGTCACCGGCGCGTACTCCGTCGCGAGCTGGAACCGCATCGAGGTTTGGAAGGACGAGGAGACGCTCTTCACGACCGCCGTGCGCGAGTCGCCGCGCAGCGCGTACTTGCGTTGGGGGCTCGGCCGTGTGTACCTCACGCGCATGGCGCGCTCGCCCGATCGGGTGACGCTCGACAGCGCGAAGCGCGCCTTCGAAAGCGCGGGAGACTTGCTCGAGGAGGCGAAGACGTCCGCGGGCCAGGATCTGTTCGTGACGTCGGGCGACTACCTGCAAACGAACCTCGGCCTCGGGCTGTGCTACGTCTTCGAGGGTCAGATCGACGACTACGGCAGCTACGACACGGCGATCGCGATCCTCGACGACCTGGCGCGGCGCATCGGCGAGATCCGTGATCGTTCGCGCGAGGCGCGCTCGCTCGGCATCCGCGTCGTCGAGCCGCACTTCGAGCTCGACCTCGTCTACTCGGCGCTCGGCTCCGCGCACACGCTCGCCGGCAACTTGATCGAGGCCGAGACCGCGCTTCGTGCGGCGATCTCGCTCAACGCGCGCTGCGTCGAGGCGCAGATGGGGATGGGCCGGTTGTTCGCGCGGCGCGGCGAGTGGAACGTCGCGATCCACCACTTCGAGCGCGCGCTCGAGCTGCAACCCGGCAGCTACGAGTCGAAGCTCGCGTTGGCGCAGGTCGTGCGCGAGTCGGGCGACCACGAGCGCGCCGCCGAGCTCGCGCGCGAGCTCATCGAGCAGGACGACACCGTCCCGCACGCGATGATGATCCTGGCCGGCAACGCGCTCGAGAAGCGCGACGCGCACGAGGCGTTGCGCTGGATCGACCGCGCGCTCGCGGTCGACGAAACGCACGCGCATGCGTGGTACTTCAAGGCCATGGCGCTCGAGATGCTCGGCGTCAACGAGACCGCGACGATCACGGCGTTCCGCACGGCGATCGAGCTCTTCCCGAACCACTTCGAGGCCAACTACAACTTCGGCAACTACCTGCTGCGCTCGGGCGCCGTCGACGCGGCCGCGCCGTACCTGATCGACGCGTACCGACTCGCGACCGACGAGGCGCCGACTCGCGCGCTCCTGACCGTGCTCGTCGCGCTCCCGTTCAAGACGGGCGAGCCGCTCTACGAGCTCGCGATGATCGACGGCGCGCGCGGTCGCAACGAGCAAGCAGAGTGGTGGCTCGATCGCTCGCTCGAGCTCTCGCCCGACCAGCCGAGCGCGCTCTTCCAGAAGGGGCGCGTGCTCATCGCGCGGGAGCGGCACGCGGAAGGCGTCGAGTCCATGCAGCGCGCGCTCGCGCTCGACCCGGACAACTTCATCATCCACTCGGAGCTCGGCAAGTACTTCGAGACTCGCGGTCGCCTGATCGACGCCGAGCGGCACCTCACGCGCTGCCTCGACCTCGTTCCGAGCGAGTGGGACGAGGCGACGCGCGAGACCGCGCGCACGCAGATCGAGGACATGATCAAGCGCATCCACGAGAAGCTGCCGCCGTCGAACGCGATCGGCCCGCCCGCGCCGGGCGACGGCTAGCCCGGATCATTCATGAGCATGCACGCCAAAAGCTGCAATCGACCGGCTACGCCGGTCTCTCGGCCCCTGCCGGCACTTTGCGAACGTCGGCGTCCTCGACGACCTGACAAGGTCGCCTCCGGGGCCAACGCCCGC
>JAJDEV010000298.1 GCA_029259605.1 Planctomycetota bacterium
AAGTGCTTCGCCCGCAGAGCGTCGGCATCCGCTCCGGGTTGGTCTCCGGAAACGTAGGCGAATCGGTGGATTCGGCGAGGCTTTCGGGGGCCAAGCCGGAGTGGAGGACGGCGTTCTGCGGGTGAATGACTTTTGCCACAGCCTGCTAGATCCGCCAAGTCAGATACGGTGCACGGATCCGACGTGTCGCTAGACTCTCTGCGCCCATGCCCCTCGCCACCGGCCAGTCGCTTTCCTTCTATGAGATCCTCGGCCCGCTCGGAGCGGGCGGCATGGGTGAGGTGTATCGCGCGCGCGATACGCGGCTCGAGCGCGAAGTGGCGATCAAGGTCCTGCCCGAGGAGCTCGCCGACGACGACGAGCGGCTGCGGCGCTTCGAGCGCGAGGCGAAGACGCTCGCGTCGCTCAACCATCCGAACGTCGCGCAGGTTTTCGGCATCGACCAGGTCGACAGCACGTGCTTCATCGCGATGGAGCTCGTCGGCGGCGAGGACCTCGCGGCCAGGCTCGCGCGCGGTCCGCTCCCCGTCGACGAAGCGGTCGAGGTCGCGCGCCAGATCGCGAGCGGTCTGGAAGCCGCGCACGAGGCCGGCGTCGTGCACCGCGATCTGAAGCCGGCCAACGTGTGCATCACGCCCGAGCGCGTCGTCAAGGTGCTCGACTTCGGGCTCGCGAAGCCGACGGGGCCGAGGTCCGGGCGCGAGTCGGGCACGTCGGTGGCGCCGAAGCCCGACAGCTTCCTCGTGACGGAGGAGGGCATGGTGCTCGGCACGCCGACCTACATGAGCCCGGAGCAGGCGCGCGCGCAACCGGTCGATCGGCGCACGGACATCTGGGCCTTCGGGTGCGTGCTCTACGAGTGCCTGACGGGCAAGCGCGCGTTCGACGGCGAGTCGCTCGGCGACGTGATCGCGGCCGTGATCGCGAACGAACCGGACCTCACCCGACTGCCCGCCTCGACGCCGCCCGCCATTCGCCGCTTGCTCGCGCGTTGCCTCGAGAAGGACGCGCGCGGTCGCCTGCGCGACATGGGCGAGGCGCGCGTGGCGCTCGAGCGCTACCGCGACAACGTGGAGGCGAGCGGACCGGTCGACAGCCGCGCGCCGGGGTTCTCCCGCGCCGTGCTCTGGTCGACGGCCGTGGGCGCCGGACTCCTGGGCGCGGCCCTCGCGTACGCCGCGCGCGGCCCGGGCTCCGAACCGATCCAGCGGCACGAGCCCGTGGCCGTGCGGACGCTGACCTACTCCGGCGACGACGGCATGCCCGCGGCGTCGCCCGACGGAACGCTGCTCGCCTTCCGTTCGGGGCGCGACGGCCGCGATCGGATCTGGCTCAAACACCTCGAGACCGGCGGTGAGCAGGTGCTCTCGGATGGGATCGACAGCTCGCCGAGCTTCTCTCCCGACGGCGGGAGCGTGCTCTTCGTGCGCTCCGAGAACGAGACGCTGAGCATCTATCGTCAGCCCCTCGTCGGAGGCGCCGCGCGCAAGATCGTCGAGGACGCGCTCGAAGCCACGTGGGCGCCGGACGGCGAGCGCATCGCGATCCTGCGCCTGCATGGCGCCGCGCGCTCGGAGGCGGCGCTGCTCGAGGTCGACCTGCGCACGCGCGCCGAGCGCGAGCTCCTGCGCACGAACGATTGGATGTACAGCGTGCGCTGGTCGCCCGACGGGCGAAACATCTCGGTCGTCACCGCGCCCCAGCTCGGACAGACGAGCGACGAGGCGGCGTTCGTCATCGTCCCCGTCGACGGGGGCGAGCCGCGGCGCCATCCGATCCCCGGCGCGCTCGTCCAGTCGCAGTGCTGGGCGGGGCCCGAGCGCATCGTCTATTCGCAGAACCTGTCGACGACCGGTGACCTCGGCGACCCGCTCGCCCGGGTCGTGCTCTACGACCTCGGAACGGATCGACGCCAGGTTCTGTTCTACGCGGAGTCGCTCTTCGCGAGCCTCGGCACGAACGCCATCAACCGCGGCTCGGGCCTGACGATCGTCCGCGAAGGGGCGATCGCGTTCGACGCGAGTCGCGTGCGCGAGCTCCTTTGGGAGCAGGACATCGTCGACGGCGTCGCGCAGCAGCCGGGGCGCAACCTGCTCGCCGGCGAGGCGCGCGACCGCCAACCGCGCTACTCGCCCGACGGCAAGCGCCTGCGCTTCTCTTCGAACCGCTCCGGCAACCTCGACGTGTGGGAGATCAACCTCGAGACGGAAGAGCTGCGCCAGATCACCGACGACCGCGCGCAGGACTGGGACCCCTCGTTCACCGCCGACGGAGAGGGGCTGCTCTGGTCCACGGACCGCACGGGTGTCTTCGAGGTGTGGAGCGCCGCGGCGGACGGCACGGGGGCGCGTCAGCTGAGTCGCGACGGCATCGACGCCGAGAACCCGGTCACCGCCCCGGGCGGCGAGTGGATCGTGTACTGGAGCGCGAACTCGACCAAGGACGGCATTTGGCGCATGCGTCCCGACGGCAGCGAGGCGACGCGCATCGTCGAGGGCGACTACGTGCAGAGCGCGATGTCGCCCGATGGTCGCTGGGCCGGGTTCCTCTTGCCCGAGGCCCAGAACCTGCGCGCGCGTCTCAGCGTCGTCGAGGTCGAGACCGGACGCGTCGTTCCGTTCGAGATCGTCGTCACCGGCGGGGCGGGGCTGACGGAGGTCGTGCTGCTCGGCCGCATGCGCTGGGTCGCGGGCAACGCGCTCTCGCAGGGGCCCGCGCTCGCGTTCCTCGGCGTCGACGAGGAGGGACGCACGGGCGTGTACCTGCAGGACTTCGACCCCGAGCGCGACACGACGGACACGCGCCGACCGATCGCCGGCTTCTACGACCGCTTCGCGGTCGAGTCGTTCGACATCGCGCCGGACGGTTCGCGCATCACGCTCGCGCTGCTCGAAATGCGACGCCGCTTGATGCTCGCCGAGGGCGTCACGGGCGTCTCGGCACAGCGCTGACTCGACGCGCGGAGCCGCACCGGTTCTCCGCATCTCATCGGCGCCTGAGCGATCACGGAAGTCGCGTCACCACTTGGCCGAGCTCGTCGGCGAACGCCCTCGATCAAGGTCCTGCCCGAAGAGCTGCGACGAGACGTGCTTCCTCGCGATGGAACTCGCGCCCGCTCCGGATCAGAGTTTGACCTGCTTCAGCTTCGGGTTGCAGGGCGACGGGAACTCGTGCACGCCCATGTCGGTCGTGTGTCCGATCAGTGCCCAGCCCGTGTCGGGCGTCGACTCGCGGTCGACCGCGCGCGGTTTCCCGAAGTAGTCGACCGGGTAGGGCGGCGATCCGTCGCCGAGGATGCGCGTGTCGCCGGCGTCGATGCAGGGCGAGGCGCCGGTGAGGTGGAAGTCGTCGTCCGGTGTGCCGGCGAGTCCGTCCGGTCCGAGCGGATTGCGGAACAGCGGGTCGACGCCGATGTTCCCCGCTCCGGCGTAGCCGCCGAGGACGTCGCTGTACTCGACCGACACCGCGCCGCTGACCTCCGACGTGTTGCCCCACAGGATGCTGCTGCGCACTCGGACGTTGGGGTAGCCCTGCACCGCGGTGCCCTGGTTCCACGCGAACGTGCACGAGAAGACCTCGATCGTGTGGCCCGAACTCGTGCCGATGGCCGCCGTGGTCGTGCCGAGGTTGCCGTTGAAGATGCTGTCCTGGACGCGATCGACGGTGCCGCCCGCGAGGTAGATCGCGGCTGGGTTCGCGTCGTTCGCCGTGAAGCGACTGCGGTGCACGCCCAACGCCTCGGCCCCGGTCTTGTAGATCGCGCCGCCAGAGTAGCTCGACGTGTTCCCGTCGAACGAGCAGCGCGTCACGTCGGTCGTGCTCGACCAAAGCATGAGCGCCCCGCCGTACGTCGCACCGTTGAGCGAGAACGAGCAGTCCTCGAGCGTGAGCGGCGACGACGTGGCGTAGATCGCGCCGCCGTAGTTGACGCACGCGTTGTTCTGGAACGACGAGTTGGACGCGGAGACCGTCGTCGTGCCCGAGAAGATCGCGCCTCCGTGATCCATGGTCGTGTTGTCGTCGAGCCTGCAGTCGTCGAGCGTGAATGCCGAGAGGTTGGCGTAGATCGCTCCTCCGCGATACGCGTCGTTCGACAGGAACTCGCAACCCTCGACGATGACGTCGGTCGCGAGGTTCATGTAGAGCGCGCCGCCGTACACGGCGTCGTTGTTCTCGAGGATGCAGTTCCGAATCGTGACGCTCGAGTTGTTCACATAGAGCCCCGCGCCCCGATCGTTCGGTGTGCCCGACCTCGCGACTCCGCCGCGCAGCGTCAGGCCTTCGACGACGGTCGCCGACGTCTCGCCCAGGATCGCTTGCATGACCTGGTCGGTGAGCGTGGTCGCGTCGACGATCGTGACGTCGGGGCCGTCGACACCGTGCAACCAGATCTCCTTGCCCTCGAGCGAGATCGTGGCGAAGTCGACGTACGTGCCGGCGGCGATCTGGATCTCGGTGCCCGCGCCCGCGGCGGAGATCGCCTCCTGGATGCGGTCGTACGGGCGCCCGGCCGTGCCGTCCTCGAGCGGATCGGAGAGCGCCGGGTTGCCCGGACCCGGATCGTTCGGCGCGTCGTCGTCGACGTGCAGGACCTGTGCGTCGGCCGCGAGTGTGAGCGCGAACAGGGCGACGGAAGCCGCGGTGAGAGAACGGAACGCGTTCGGAGGGGAAGTCATCACGATCGTCGGGGGCTCGAGAGGGGGAGCGCGGGCGAGAGGTCGACGCTCGACCGCATCCGCACCGGTACCGCGTGATCCACGCGCCTGGAGTCCGATGGAATCCGAGATTCCCTGGGGCGTGGCCTCCCGCCGCCGCCGCCGCGCCCCCGCCCCGGTACGATGGAACCGGCCTCCTCCCCTTGAGCTCTGACCCTCCCCTCCCCCCGAGCGACGATCCCACGCCGCCGTCCACGAGCGAAGCGCTCCTGGCCGAGGTCTACGACGAGCTGCGGGCGCTGGCCGGCGCCTACCTGCGGCGCGAGCGCGCCGGGCACACGTTGCAGCCGACCGCCCTCGTCCACGAGGCGTTCTTGCGTCTGGCCGAGCAGGACCCGGCCAAGTGGAACGATGGGTCGCACTTCACCGCGCTCGCCGCGCAGGTCATGCGGCGCGTGCTCGTCGATCACGCGCGTCGTCGCAAGGCGTCGAAGCGCGGCGGTGGTCGGGGCGAGCGCGTCACCCTGGCCGACGTCGCGGACGACGGAGCCGAGCTCGATCTGCTGGCGCTCGACGACGCGTTGAACGAGCTCGCCTCGCTGAGCCCGCGTCAGGCGCGCGTCGTCGAGCTGCGCTTCTTCGCCGGGTTGTCCCTCGACGAGGCGGCGCGCGACCTCGGCGTCGCGCGCTCGACCATCGCGCTCGACTGGCAGATGGCGCGCGCGTGGCTCAACCACAAGCTCGCGGAGGACACGCCGTGAAGCGCGCGCGCTACGAACGCCTGCAGGCGCTCTTCTTCGAGGCGCGCGACCTCGACACCGGCGATCGCACGCACTTCCTGGCCGAGGAGTGTGGCAGCGACGAGCAGATGCGCGCGGACGTCGAGGGGCTGCTCGCGAGCGACAAGAGTCCGCGCCATCGCTTCGAGGCGGTGGAGCTCGGCGCCGTGCCGAGCCTCGGCGGCGTCGTCGCCGACGATCTCCGCGACCTGGCGTGGACCGCGGTCGCGGACGCCGGCGGTCCCGACGAACTGCCCGCGTGGGTCCCGAGCGACATCGGTCCCTATCGCGTCGTGCGACAGATCGGCGCGGGCGGTATGGGGCTCGTCTTCGAGGCGATCCAAGACGTTCCCGAGCACCGCGTCGCGATCAAAATCCTGCGGCCGAGCCTCGGGGCGAGCTCCCACCTGCGACGCTTTCGCGTCGAGGCACAGGCGCTCGGCCGCTTGACCCACCCGGGGATCGCGCGCATCTACGGATCCGGCGAGATCGACTCGGTCGTCGGACCGCTGCACTACTTCGTGCTCGAGCTCGTCCACGGTCGCCCGCTCTTGGATTGGGCGAACGAGCGCGACCTCGGCGTTCGCGACAAGTGCCGCCTCATGGCGGAGATCGTCGACGCCGTTCACGCGGCGCACCTGCGCAGCGTCGTGCACCGCGACCTGAAGCCGGCCAACATCCTGGTCGACGACCAGGGTCACGCGCGCGTGCTCGACTTCGGCGTCGCGCTCCTCTCCGACCGCGACGTGCACGCGACTTCAGCGCGCACGCTGAGCGGGCAACTCGTCGGGACGCTGCCCTACATGAGTCCCGAGCAAGCGCGCGGGGACGTCGACGAGATCGACCTGCGAACGGACGTGTACTCGCTCGGGTGCGTCTTCTACGAGCTCCTGTGCGGAACGCCCGCGATCGACCGCAAGAGCTCGATGGCCGAGGTGACGCGACGGATCCACGACGTCGAGCCGCGACCGGCGGGCGAGCACGACGCGCGGCTGCGCGGCGACCTCGAGACGATCGTCGCCAAGGCGATGGCGAAGGACAAGGAGGACCGCTACGCGTCCGCCGCGACCTTCGCGGCGGACATCCGTCGCTACTTGAACTTCGAGCCGATCGAGGCGCGTCCGCCCAGCGCCATCTATCAACTGCGGCGCTTCGTCCGTCGCAATCGCACGCCGGTCACGATCGCCGCCACCGCGGCGTTGCTGGTCGCCGCGAGCGTGGTCGCCACGTTGATCGTCGTCCTGCGGCAGCGCAGCACGCAGGCGGTCTCCGACGCGCGCGCGGAAGACCTCGAGCGTCGGCACGAGATACGAGCCGTCCAAGAAGCGGCGGAATTCGTCGCGGCGGGCGTGCCGCGGCGCGCGCTCGAATTCCTCAGCGAGGTGCGACCCGCATCGCGCGGTTGGGAGTGGTCGTTCCTCGACGCCGCGTGCCGCCCGCCGACACGAACCATCGCGCGGACCGACGGCACGCTCTTCTACCAACA
This sequence comes from Planctomycetota bacterium, assembly GCA_029259605.1. Classification (GTDB taxonomy): domain Bacteria; phylum Planctomycetota; class UBA1135; order UBA1135; genus OFTM281. Next base: position 6,921 of record JAJDEV010000298.1, read on the forward strand.
CGCCTCGCGCGACGGCTCGCGGCTCCTCACCGGTGGTATCGGCGGAGCGCTGCTCGTGATCGACACGCGCGAGTCGCGGGTCGTCGAGCGCATCTCGGTGGACGGGCAGATCCGAGCGCTCGACATCAGCGCCGCCGGAGACCGCCTGGCGGGTGTGGATTGGGATGCCGACGCGCACTCCGGACGGTTGTTCATCGTCGAGGACGGAGAGGCGCGCTACCTGGACGAGCGTCCGTCGCAGAACCCGTGGGGCGCCGTGCGCTTCGCACCCGACGGTCGGAGCCTCGCGTGGAGCTGGGACGACGGAACGCTCGCGGTGTACGACGTCCCGAGCGGAACGCGCCGCTTTCGCGTCGCGACCGGTCCGCGGCCGGGCACGGACCTGGTCTACACCCCCGACAGCAAGCGGTGCGCGACGCGCGCCTACCTCGGCGACGCGATTCGCGTGTGGAACGCGGAGACCGGTGCGCTCGAGCGCTCGTTCGACGCGGCTCCCGCGTGGCCGGCGGACATCGCCATCGATCCCTCCGGTCGGTTCCTCTTGGACCTGACGGTCGACGCGCCGCTGCGCGTCTGGGGTCTCGCGACGGGTGAGGAGTGGGAGCCCGGCGCGTCGGTCTCTTCGGAACCGTTGATCAACGAGAGCGTCGCCTTCGCGCCGGACGCATCGCGCTTCTACGTGGGCGTCGACGACGCGGTCCTCGTCTACGACCTCGATCGGCGTGCGGTCGTCGACCGCCTCCCGACGGGCGACTTCCGGATGCGCGAGTTCGTTCTGTCGCACGACGGCAGCCTGCTCGCGAGTCGCAGCGACTGGTCGAGCGTGCTCATCGTCGACACCGAGACCGGTCGCAGCACGCCGATTCCCACCGGCCTCGACGTGGCCTGGGACATCGACTTCGACGGCGCGGGCGAGGCCCTGTGGATCGTCGACTCGATCGGCACGGTCACCGCGCTCGACCTGCGCGCGGGTCACCTCTCCTTCCCCGGGCACGACGCGCCGGTGATGGCCGTCGACTTCGCACCGGACGCACAACTGATCGTGTCGGGCGCCGAGGACGGCTCGCTGCGGGCGTGGGACCAGGCGACGGCGAGCGAGGTTGCGCGACTCGAGGACGGACCCGCGGGGTTGCTCGACCTCGCGGTGCTGGGCGATGGAGCGCGCGTCGTCGCGGTGGGAGACCACGCAGGCATCGTGTGGTGGAACCTCGAGACGGGCGCGATCGGCGGACGCTACGCATCGGACGAATCCGAGGGTTGGACGAGCGTGGTAGCGCTGGCGCACGACTCGTTCGTCACCGCCGGCGCGGCCTCGATCGCGTCGTGGGATGCGAACGCGGGTGAGATCCGCGCGCGCGTTCGGGCTTCGGGGGTGAACGCCCTGGCGTTGTCGCCGAACGGCGCGCTGCTCGCCGCGGCGGGCTTCGACGGGAGCGTGCGACTCTACGACGCGCGTTCGCTCGAGGAGCGCGGCGAGCTCGCCGGCCACGACGGTGCGCCCGGTTGCGTCGCCTTCTCACCGGATGGCCGACTCGTCGCGTCCGGTGGCTTCGACTCGACCGTCCTCGTCCACGACGTGGCGACCGGCGAGCTCACCGCGCGCCTGATGACGGGCGTTCGTCCGCGGGGTCCTATCAGCGTGGGCGCGGTGTGCTTCTCGCCGAACGGCGATCGCCTCGCCGCCGCCACCGACGATGGACGCGTGCTGCTGTGGCAGACCGAACCCTGGGAGCGCGTGCTCGAATTCACCGCGCACCTCGACGCGATCCACGACCTGCGCTTCCGCCACGACGCCGAGCAGCTGGTCAGCGCCTCGGCCGACGGCAGCCTCGGCATCTGGGACACCCGGCGCCCCGAGCTGCGCATCGACGCCATCGAGGCACGCGAGCTCCGGGTCGCGAACTGGCGACCCCGCGTGCGCGTCCTGCTCGACGGGGGCGCCGACCTGGCCCGCGTGCTCGAAGCGCTCGGTGCGGATCCGGCGCGGAACGCGCTCCTGCGGCAACTCGTCCTCGGCCGGTGAACGTTCACCTGGCACCGTATCTCGCTATGCTCGCGCGCCATGCCCCTCGCCGCCGGTCAGACGCTTTCCTTTTATAAGGTCCTCGGTCCCCTCGGGGCCGGTGGCATGGGCGAGGTCTACCTGGCCCAGGACACGCGGCTCGAGCGCGAGGTGGCGATCAAGGTCCTGCCCGAGGAGCTGGCGAACGACGACGAGCGACTGCGGCGCTTCGAGCGCGAGGCCAAGGTGCTCGCGTCGCTCAACCACACGAACATCGCCGGCATCCACGGCATCGATCAGGTCGACGAGACGTGCTTCCTCGCGATGGAACTCGTGCCCGGCGAGGATCTCGAAGAGCGGCTGAAGCGCGGCGCGCTGCCGGTGGACGAAGCCATCGACGTGTGCCGGCAGATCGCCGAGGGGCTCGAGGTCGCGCACGAGGCGGGCGTCGTGCACCGCGACCTGAAGCCGGCCAACGTGCGCATCACGCCCGACGGCGTGGTCAAGCTCCTCGACTTCGGGCTCGCGAAGCCGATGTTCGACGCGAAAACGGACAGCACGACAGGCGCCAAGCCCGACAGTTTCCTGATCACGTCCGAGGGCATGGTGCTCGGCACGCCGACGTACATGTCGCCCGAGCAAGCGCGCGGCAAGGCCGTCGATCGGCGCACGGACATCTGGGCCTTCGGCTGTGTGCTGTACGAGTGCTTGACGGGCAAGCGCGCGTTCGAGGGTGAGGCGTTCGGCGACTTGATCGCGGCGATCCTCGAGCACGACGTCGAGCTCGACGCGCTTCCCTCCGCGACGCCGCCGCGCGTGCGCGACTTGATCGTGCGTTGCCTCGTCAAGGATCCGCGTCGGCGCTTGCGCGACGTCGGCGAGGCGCGCTTGACGCTGGAGTCACCCGAAGTCGATGGCGCCCTGACCGATCGCGCAACGCTCACCGGTCGCACCGCACGGCGCAGCGCGCCGCTTCTGTTCGTCGCCGGAGTCGCGGCGGGGATCGTGATCTTGCTGCTCGCGCTGCGTTTGCGGGGCGCGGAACCGGATGCCGTTCCCGCGCAGCCGCTGACCGTCGACCTCGCGGCCCCCGGCGGCATGCGCTACGCCATGAACCCGTCCGGTGTCGCCGGGCTGCTGCTGTCGCCCGATGGGACGCGCGTCGTCTTCGGCGCGTCGAAGGAGAGTGCGCTGCCCAGGCTCTACCTGCGCGAGCTCGCCACCGGCTCCGAGCGCGCGCTCGATGGTACCGAAGGCGCGCAGTACCCGTTCTGGTCGCCCGATGGCGAGCACGTCGGGTTCTTCTCTGCGGACAAGCTCAGGCGCGTCAGCGTCGCGGGCGGGGCGCCGCTCGCCTTGGCCGATGCATCCAACGGCAAGGGGGGGAGCTGGAGCCGTGACGGCTGGATCCTGTACTCCGGCGACGCGGCGGTACCCCTCGGGCTCGTGCGCGCGGGCGGGGGCGAAGCGCGTGTGGTGACGGACCTGACCGACGCACCGGTCAGCTACTCGCACCGCTCTCCGCGCTTCCTGCCGGACGGCCGTCGCTTCGTGTACGTGGCGCGCAATGCGAGCGGCGGAACCTCGACGGCTCCGCACGCGCTCGTCTTGGGTTCCCTCGACGGCGGGGAGTCGCGGCTCCTCGGATGGGCCTCCTCCCAGGCGGAGCTCGACGGCGATCGGCTGCTCTACTGCGTGGGCACGTCGCTCTACGCGTCGGACTTCGATCCCGATGCGCCGAACCTCGAAGGGACGCGACGGTTGCTCGTCGACCGGGTCGCGCTGATGCCGGGCGCGGCCTTCAGCCCGTTCTCCGCGACGCGCGATCGACTCGTCTTCCACACGCCGGTCGTTCTTCCGGACTCGCTCCTAGTGCGGTTCGACGCGGATGGCAAGCGGCTCGCCTACGTACCGGTCCCGCAGACCAGCTTGGGCGTGTCGTTGAGTCCGGATCGCAAGCGGATGATCGCGTCGCTCATCGATCCGGTCACGGGACAGGGGCTTCCGTGGATCTACGACATCGCGCAACAGTCGTGGACGCCGCTGGCGCTGGAAGGCGATACGGAGGACTTCTTCTGGGTCTCGAACGACGCGGTCGTCTACACCTCCGGGGATCCGGACGGCACGACGAGCATCCTGCGTCTCTCGCTCAGCAGCCTCGCGGGCCCCGAGATGCTCTACACCAGTGACACGAAGTTGGAGATCAACAGCGTCGCGCGCGGGGGTCGTCTCATCGCGTTCGAGCGGCCGACCCCGGAGACCTCCTTCGATGTCTACCTGCTCGACCTCGACTCGGGCGAGCCGCCCCGGCCGGTCGCGTCGACACCGAACGATGACTACAACGGGCTGCTGTCGCCCGACGGCCGCTGGTTGACGTACATGTCCAATCACCTCGGCGTCACACACTCCTTCCTGCAGTCCGCGGCGGGCGGCGGGCGGCGCCAGCAGATCACCACGGGGGCCGGCGGCGCCGCGTCCGGCTGGCATCCCGACGGGGACCGCATCTATCTGCTGACGAACGACAACGAGATGCGCGAGCTGCGGGTCGTCGCCGACGAGACCACGATCACGCTCGGCGAATCGCGGCTGCTGCTCGACGCCGAGGACGAGGCCTTTCGCAACCGCAGCCCCGAGGGGGACCGGCGCCGTCTGCTCGAGGTGTTCGAGGACGGCTTCTGGTTCGTCACGCAGACCCCCACGCCCCCCGAGGGCGGCATGGGAAGGTTGATCCTCGGGCGATGAAGGCACGTCGCTAGCCCGGATCATTCATGAGCATGCACGCCAAGAGCTGCAATCGACCGGCTACGCCGGTCTCTCGGCCCCTGCCGGCACTTTGCGAACGTCGGCGTCCTCGACGACCTGACAAGGTCGCCTCCGGGGCCAACGCCCGC
>JAJDEV010000299.1 GCA_029259605.1 Planctomycetota bacterium
TGACTTGTCGCCGTCCGGACGCTCGAGGAGCATGCGCACGATGTGGCGCACGACCGAGTCGCCCTGCGCGTCGTACAGCGCCATGCTTCCTTGCCAGATCTCGTCCTTCCAACCCGAGTCGAAGCGGTCGGCGTAGTCGGCGATCTGGAGGCCCTTCTTGGCGGCGTCACTCGCGTCGAAGGTGGGGAGCTCGGGAACGGGGACGCCGCTCGTGTTGGGGTCGTCCTGGGCGCGAAGGGTGCCGGCGAGGGCGAGCGCGGCGAGCACGAACCGGGAGACGTGGCGGAGGGCGAGTTGGACGTTCATGGTTTCCGGCTTCAAGCCGCGGAGGGTGAAGTGGCGTTCTCGTGACGCGGAAGGAAGCTGAGCAGCGCTGGCGTGACGAGCATGTCGGCGATCCAGGCGAGCGCGAACATGATGACCGCGAGCGTGCCCATCATGTGGTTCGGTCGGAAGTCGCTGAGCATCAGGCCGGCGAATCCGATCACGAGCACGACGGTGGTCGAGGTCAGCGCGCGCCCGACGTGGTCGTAGACGTACGTGAGCGCCGCCTGCGGCGCCATGCCGGCGCGCCGCGCGCGCATGTACTTCGTGAAGAAGTGGATCGTGTCGTCGACGCACACGCCGAGCGCGACCGAGGCGACGAGAATCGCGGGCCCGTCGAGCGCCTCGCCGAGGATGCCGAAGTAGCTGAGGGGAAGCAGGATCGGGAGCATGTTCGGCACGATGCTGATCAGGGCGACCCGAATGGAGCGGAAGATCACGGCGATCAGGACCGTGATGATCGCCAGCGCCAGCAACATCGATTCGATGAAGCCCTTGATGAACTTCTCCGGCGTCCGCGAGAAGAGCACGGTCTTGCCCGACACGACGAACTCGGAGAGCGGCGGCGGGCCCGCGGTCGCGGCCACGTGTGCGTCGAGGCGGGGGAACTCGTCGCGCGCGATCTCCGAGATGCGATCGAAGGCCGCCTGTTGCACCATCGTCGGCGCCTGCTTCGCGCGCCCTTGCATCCGGAAGAAGCGTCGGTCCGAGCTGATCTGCGTCGACAGGTTTTCGCCGGGGCGCGCCCCGTTCTCGTACTGCAGCAGGTACTGCGCGATGAGGCTCGCCGCGTTTTGCCCGGGCGTGTGGATCCACTCCTCGCTCCACGGGTCGAGCTCGAGCCGGTCGGCGCGCGCGTCCACGGGCACGTCGGCCGCATCGGGGACGCGATAGGCGGACGCGGCGTTCCCGTTCTGCACCTGGTTGACCTTGCGCAGGATGTCGAGCGGACTCGTCAGGTCGGTCAACACCGCGAGCGCCGAGTCCTGCTGCGCCATCTCGTCGAGCAGCCGGCGCTCGAAGCGCTCGAGCTCGGCGTAGAAATCGGCCGACGCCGCGATGCGGCTGCGATCGAGCCGCGCGACGGAATCGCGCAGGTTGCCGAGCTCCGTGCGCTGCTCGGGAGTGAGCGCGGGGAAGTCGCCGGGATACTCGCTGCTGCCGAGCTCGACGAGCTCGAGCTCCGCGAGGCGCGCGCGCTCGGCGTCGAACTCGCGCACGTCGGTCTCCGTGTCGAGCCCGTTGAAGACGATCTCCACGTCCCCGACTCCGCCCATCCGCGATTCGATCCAACGGAAGTCCGACATGACCGGGTTGTCGCGCGGGAACATCGCGCGGAAGTCCGTGTCGATGAAGAAGCGGCTCATTCCGAACGCGGTAGCGATGATGAAGAACGCGCTCGCGCCGAGGATCGACACGCGGTTGCGGAGCACCCACTTGGCCAGGTGTTCGCTGCGCGCGGAGTGCATCGAATCGACCGCGGCGGCGGCGGGGCCATCGGACTCGCGGCGCGAGCGAAGCGGAACGAGCGACAGCATCGCCGGGACGACCGTCATCGAGAGCAGGTACGCGATGAGCGTCCCGAGCCCCGCCGTGTATCCGAGCATCCCGACGGGCATGATCGCGCTCACCGTCAGCGAGTAGAAGCCGATCGCCGTCGTCAGCGACGTCAGGAACACGGGTAGTGCGTTCTGCCGGATGACCTCGACGATCAGTTCGTTCTTGTTCGAGTAGCGCCGTCGCAGGATCGTCCAAGCGGACACGAGGTGCACCGCGTCCGCGATGCCGACCGCGGTCAGCATGTTGGGGGAGATCGCCGTCAGGTTGTTCATCAGGTCGCCGCGCCCGACGACCACTCCCATCATCGCGACGATCGAGCCGAGCACGACGGTCATCGGCGCGAGGACACCGATGACGCTGCGGAAGATGAGCGCGAGGACCAGGACGATGAGCAGCATCACGAGCCCGATGTACTTCGAGTCGGCCATGCCGACCTGCATGAAGTTGCGCTCGAACGGCGGCATCCCGGCGACGTGGAACTCGTACGGGCTGAGGGGCTGCGGCGAGAAGTCCGCCGGTGCGGACACGACGTCGCCGGCATTCGACCGATCGCCCCACCCGCCGGAACCGTCCGCCTCGTACTCGAAGTACTTGCGCTCGACGTCGCCGGTGGGGCCGGTGATGAAGTTGCGCGTCGGGTTGTCGAAGTCGTTCCTCAGTCGACGAGTGTCGTCGTCGGACGGCAACCCGTCGATCCACGCGTCGAGCGCCGCGAACTCGGGCGTCGGGACGGCGAGTCCGCGCTCCATGCGCAGCGCGTGATCGACGCCGCGCAACGCCGCGTGCTGCGATTGCACCGAGAAAAGCGCGGGCGCCGTGGCGCGCGACGGGTCGCCGTCGCCGAAGACCTCGTCGAGCCGTTCGTCGTCGACGCGCGCGCGCAGGACCTGGATCTGGACCGCGGTCGTCGTCGCCGTGTCGTCGACGATCGTTCCCAGCAACAGCGGCTCGCCGATGAAGTCGTCGAGCGGCGCGTCGCCGATCACGCGCCGCACGGCGTCCTCGCCCAAGCGGTCCACGGCGCGCCGCGCTCCCATCACCGCGATCAAGCGCTCGACGAGGTCGTCGTCGCTCAGGTGCTCGGGCGAGAGGATTTCCTCGGGCGTGAGCTCGACCAGGTCGGAGATGAGCAACCCGCGCGCACCGGTGTCCTCGCCGTCGAACTCGAGGATCTTGCCCGAACGAATCCACGGACTCGATGTCAGCGAGCGCACGTGCCGCACGCCGGGAATGCGGGAGAACTCGACCGTCAGGCGCGCGATGGCGGACAGCGACTGCCGGCTGAACACGCCGAGCGGCGACGTGTCGTCCTCGAAGGCGACCATGACGAAGTCCTCGGCGACGAACTTCTCCTCGATCTTGCGGTAGCCGATCACGCCCTCGTCGTTGGCGTCGAACCAGATGTCCATGCGCGGATCGAACAGGAGCGGCTGGGCGCCGAGACCCGTGGTCGTGTCGCCGAGCGCGAACAGGCGTGACGTCAGATGCGACACCTCCTTCGCACCGGACCGCGCTGCGAGGACCACGCCGAGCACGACGACGAGCGAAGTCCACCAGCGCCATCGATAGACGACGGTGGCGAAGCGCTTGCCGCTCGCCTGCAAGCTCGCTGCCCTCGCGCGGCGTGCGTCAGCGCGTGACGAGGACTCGGACGGGACGCGGGGTTCGGTGGGAGGCGCGAGCATGCGACGGGATAGAAAGGGGGGGCTCAGGCGACCAGCGAGGAACGCAGTTGACGGACAACCGCATCGAAGACCGGTGCGCCGTGGACGCGCGAGCTGAGCAGCGCGCCGTGCATCGTGGACATGAGCAGCCAGGCCTGATCGGAAGTGCTGCCGGCGAACGACAGCTCACCGGCTTCGCGCCCGCGCGCGAGCATCGCTTCGATCATCCGGTGCGACGCGGCGAACAGCTCGTTCGTCTTCTCGCGCACGCGGGGGGGGAGCGCGTTGTACTCCGCCTGCAACACGCCGCCGGGGCAACAGTGTTCGCCGGTCGCGGCGAGCGAGTTCCCGCGCTCGACGAAAGCGTCGAACATCGCGAGCGCCGAGTCACCGCGCGCTTCGCACTCGGCGGCGAGCGACGCGTTCTGGGCCATGAAGCGCTCGCACAGCGCGACGCCGAGGTCTTCCTTCGACGCGAAGTGGTGGTGGACGCTCGCCTTGGCAATGCCGAGCGCGTCCGAGAGGTCCTGGTAGCTGAAGGCGCTGAAGCCGCGCCGCAGGAGGAGGTCCTGGGCGACGTCGAGGATCTGTTCCTTGCGGTTCGACATGGGGGGGGGCGCGTCGCGCGGACGCGGAGGCGAAACCTACCTACTGGTCGGTCGGCCTGTCGAGCGAGGCCCCGCGCGAGGCCCCGCGCCGGGGCCGTAAGTCCTTCCCCGCCAAAGGCTTGGCTTTGACGGTGGGGGAGCCCGGGGCTACCGTCGCGCCCCGTGGAGTCGACTTGCCCGAACTGCGCTCACCCCTCGGCGGGTCGCTATTGCCCGGCGTGCGGGCAGGACAACGCGCGCGCGCGGCTCGACTCGCGCGCGGTCGTCCTCTCGACGGTTCAGAACCTCGTCGGCGTCGACAGCGCGCTCGTGCGGACGCTGCGCGGACTCGTCCGCGATCCGGGCGGACTCGGGCGGGAGTACATCGGCGGACGCCGCCGGCGTTTCGTCAACCCGGCGCGCTTCTGCCTGCTCAGCCTGGCGTTGTGGTTCTTCGTCGGACGGCTGTTCGGCTTCGATGCCCTGGAAGCGACCGGGATGAACGTGTCCTCCAACACGGGCGACGCCGAGACGAAGCGGCGCATTGCCGACTTCACGTTCCAGTTGGCGAAGTACCTCGACCTCCTGATGTACCTGTCGCTGCCCGTGTTCGCGGTCTTCCTGCGCCTCGCCAGTCGACGTACGGGGCGCAACCTGGCCGAGGTGCTCGTGCTCGTCCTCTACGTCGAGGGCGTGCACTTCCTGATCGCGGTCGTTCTGCTTCCGGTGCAGTTCGCCGTCCACGGGACGTCGCTCTCGGCGCTTCCGCAGGTCATCCGTTTCGCGGTCTACACGGCGTTCGCACTCCGCGCGATCCGCGGTTTCTTCGGCTTCACTTGGCGTGGAGCCGCATGGCGCTTCGCCGTGTGCAAGGCCGGGCATGTCCTCGTTCTCGTCCTCGCGCTCATCACGCTCCTGATCGCTTGGATCGGCACCACGGGTTCCGCGGGGTGAATCCGACGCCCGATGCTCACGCGTCGATCTCGACGACGTAAGCTTGCGGCGCCTCGTCCGCCCTCTCCCCCCCGACTCGCCCCACGCCGTGCCCTACCGCATCCCCTTCAACCGCGCGACGCTGCTCGGCAACGAGCTGAACTACATCGCCGAGGCCGTCGAGCGCGGCCATCTCGCAGGCGACGGCGAGTTCACCCGTCGCTGCGCGCGGATCCTCGAGCAAGAGACCGGCGCGAAGAAGGCGTTCTTGACGACCTCGTGCACGCACGCGCTCGAGATGACGGCGCTGCTGCTCGACCTGCAACCCGGCGACGAAGTGATCGTCCCGTCGTTCGCGTTCGTCACGACTGTGAACGCGTACGTGCTGCGCGGCGCGACGCCGGTCTTCGTGGACGTGCGCCCCGACACGCTCAACCTCGACGAGCGTTTGATCGAGGAGCGCATCACGCCGCGCACGAAGGCCATCGTCGCGCTGCACTACGCCGGCGTCGCGTGCGAGATGGACGCGATCCAGCGCATCGCCGACGAGCACGGAATCACCGTGATCGAGGACAACGCGCACGGCCTGTTCGGCGAGTACCGCGGGCGCAAGCTCGGCTCGATCGGCGCTTTCGCGACGCAGAGCTTTCACGAGACGAAGAACCTGACCTGCGGCGAGGGCGGCGCGCTCCTGATCAACGACGCGTCGGCGATCGAGCGCGCCGAGATCGTGCGCGAGAAGGGCACCGACCGCAGCCGCTTCTTCCGCGGCCAGGTGGACAAGTACAGCTGGGTCGACGTCGGGTCCAGCTACCTGCCCTCCGAAGTGCTCGCCGCGTTCCTGTTCGCGCAGCTCGAGGGACGCGACGAGATTCAGAGCGGGCGCGGCGCGATCTGGCAGCGCTACTCGGACGAGCTCGCCGGGTGGGCGAGCGCGCACGACGTGCGCATGCCCGTCGTCCCGGAGCACTGCACGCAGCCCTTCCACATGTTCCACGTGCTGCTTCCGAGCATGGATGCGCGCACGCGCCTCATCGACGAGTTGAAGGCCAAGGACATCCTGACCGTCTTCCACTACCTGCCGCTGCACAACTCCGAGATGGGACGACGCTTCGGCGGCAAGACGGGCGACTGCCCGGTGACGGAAGACATCAGCGAGCGCCTCTTGCGCTTGCCGCTGTTCCACGGCCTGTCGGCGGACGATCAGTCGGAAGTGATCGACGCCGTGTCCGCGTTCGACGCGTTCTGAACGTCGTCGTCATCGGGCTCGCGGCGCGACTCGATCCACGTCCCCGCCATCGACACCGCGACGAGGGGAACGAGCAGGTACAGCAGCGCGAAGAAGCGATCCCACAGCTGCGGGAAGAGGACCCAGCGCACGGCGTACGACAGGAGTAGCGCGACGAGCAACGCCGCGAAGCGTTGCAGCGTTTCGGGGCGCGGCACGCGGCGCCACAGCGCGAGGAGCAGCGTCGCGAACGCGAGGTAGACGAACACGAAGGCCGATCCCGTCACCGCCTTCCCGACCGTGAAGTAGCCCGTGCCGGGGATCAACGCGACCTGCCGGCCGAGCTCCGCGAAGTACGCGGCGGTCTCCGGCGTCGACGTGAGCGTGCTCGGGTAGAGCTCCTTCTCCAGAAACGAGATCGAGAACAGCGGCCACCACCCGTACTCGCCCGCGTACGACTGCACGGCGAAGTAGGTCACCGCGCTCGCGGCGAGCCAACCGCCGAGGAAGCGCGCGGACACACGCTCGCGCGCGTTGCGTTCGAACAGGAAGAGCACGACGACCAGCAGCCCGATCAGAATGACCGCATCGGGGCGCGTCATGATCGCGAGCACCAGCGTGCCCGCACCGGTGGCGAGCGCGCGGCGCTCGAAGAACAGGAAGATGCCGAACAGGAGGAGCAGCGTGCCCAGCCCGTCCGGCGTGTTCAGCGTCGCGGTCGACAGCAGCGGCGGCGCATGCGCCAGGCACGTGCCCGCGACGATCGCCGCCCAGAACGGAACGCGCCGCGCGAGCCACGCGATGAGGAGCACCGCGGTCAGGACCCAGGCGCCGACGGAGATCCACCAGGTCGCGGCCGAGAGCGGCGCGCCGCAGCGGTGCAGGACGCGGATGAGGTAGGTCGGAACGACGCGCGCGCGGTAGAACGCGAGGTGCTCGTGGAACGCCTCGGGGTTCTGGAACCGGCCGATGCGCACCGGGACTGTGGGGGAGACGAGCGCGGCGTACGCGGCGCGCGGGAGCTCCGCCTTCGCCGCGGCGTAGGTCTGGCGATGGACCTCGACCGGATCGTCGACGTCCCACTCGAGCGCGAGCGCCATGTACCCGAGCATGTCCCAGTTGTACGCGGGGCGCAGTCCGCGCACGGTGCGATCGACGACGAGCGCGCAAAGGACGACGAGGAAAGCGTTTCCCAGCCAGGTCTTCCAACTCGCGTGCATGGTCGTCGTAGTCCGCGTGCTCGCACGCGTCGGCGACCATACGCACTCACCGGGGCACGTGCTAGCCCGGATGATTCATGACGCTTCACCGAGATCGACGCAGCTACGCGCCATATCAGCACTTCCCTCCCTCACCGGGTTCGACGACCCGTCAAGGTCGCCTGCACGCGCTTCGGTCGCGAAGCGCTGATCTGGCGCGCATCTGCGTCGATCTCGGCAAAGCCTCATGAAGAACCCGGGCTAGCCCGGTCTGTTCATGGGGCTTCGAACCACGGCGCGTGCGCTCCACGGATCCGGCCGATTCCGAGCGACGTGTGACGACCGCGGCCGACCCGTTCCCTACGATTCCCGTCGCTCCATGCGCCGCTCCACTTCGATCCCCATCGCGCTCGCGTTCGTCGGTCTCGCGTCGTGCGCAGGCGACGCCGAAGTGTCGCGCCCGAAGAACCTGGTGTTCCTGTGCGTGGACACGCTGCGCGCCGATCACCTCGGGTACGAGGGACGCGCCAACGGTGTCGATGCCGAAGGGCGCAGTCTCTCGCCGCGCATCGACGAACTCGCGGCCTCCGGCGTGGTCTTCGAGCGAGCCGTATCGCACGCGTCGTGGACCCTGCCGTCGTTCGCGTCGCTCCTGACGTCGACGTACTCGTCGACGCACGGCTGCTGGAACACGGAGAGTCGCCTCGTCGACTCGTTCACGACGCTGCCCGAGATCCTGCAGAGCGCGGGCTTCGACACGTTCGGCATCGGGAGCCACGTCTTCTTCAACGAACACTACGGCCTGCAGCAGGGCTTCGACGCGTTCGACGACGAGCTGGCGCGCAAGCGCGTCGACGTCGGCTGGGTGCCGCTCAGTTCGCCGGTCATCACGAAGCGCGCCGTCGACTGGCTCGACGCGCGCGCAACCGCCGGCGACGCGGATCCCTTCCTCCTGTTCCTGCACTACTTCGATCCGCACCTGCCGTACGTCGATCACTCGGGCGCCGGGCGCGTCGATCCGGCCAGCGAGCACGACCGGTACAAGACCGAGATCACCTACACGGACAGCCACGTCGGGCAGGTGCTCGACGCGCTCGAACGCCTCGGCCTCGCCGACGAGACGTGCGTCGTGTTCGTGTCCGACCACGGCGAAGCGTGGCAGGAACACGCGGGTGTGCGGCGTCACGCGCGCAGCCTGTTCACCGAGGAGCTGCGCGTCCCGCTCATCGTGCGCGTGCCGGGCGTCGCGCCGCGGCGCGTGACCGAGCTCGTTCGAACCGTGGACGTGATGCCGACGCTGCTCGAGCTGTTCGGACTGTCCGACGACGTCGCGCGGGAGGGAGCGAGCTTGGTGCCGGTGCTGCGCGGCGCCGCGCCGGCGTCGAACGAGCTCTTGGCCGAGATTCGGCTGCACGACGACGCGCGGCACACGCGCGCGTTCCTCAGCGGCAAGTGGAAGTTGATCGAGCGCAAGGACGGCGTCTTTCGTCTTTATGACACGGACGTGGACCCCGGCGAAGAGCGCGACCTGGCGCAGGTGCTCCCGGACCGAGTCGAGGCGTTGCGCGCTTCGATGGAGGGCGTGCAACGCCGTGCGCAGGCGCGCGCGGCGGACTTCGCCGGGGAGCGCAACCTCGAGGTGTCCGCCGAGGATCGGGAGCGCTTGAACGCGATCGGGTACAGCGCCGACGAGGACTGATCGTCGGGGAATCCGCGCTGGCGAAGGCGGGGCGAATTACGGAGACTCTGGCCGTTGCGGTGCACAAGCGCCGCGACGCCCGTCACGACCCCATCCGATCCCCAACCTCGTATTTGTCATGAAGAGAATCGCTATCGCGCTCGCGCTCCTGGCCCCCGTCGCCTTCTTCGCTTCGTGCAAGAGCTCGACCTGCTCGACCGCGGCGGTCGTTCTGTGCGACGACTGCGGAGTCGAGAAGGGGTCCGGCGACTGCTGTGATCCCGACGCCGAGCACTGCGGCGACTGCGGCAAGATCAAGGGTTCGCCCGGCTGCTGCGAGTAGACGTGCGACGCGGCGATCAGTGCGCGGGCGCGCTCGTCCTCGCGGCGACCTCGCTCGCGGTCGCATTCTCCGCCCTTCCGATCGGCTCCGCTCCCGCGCGCGCGGGAGCGGAGCCGACGCATTTCGAGCGCGCCGTCGCCGATGTCGGGAACGACTGCGAGGATTGTCACGCCTCGATCGTCGCCTCCTACAGAGCGACGGGCATGGCGCGCGCACTCGACACGATTCGACCGGGTGAGTTCGACGGGCTCGAGGCCGTCGGCGACCCGGTGCGGACTCCGGACGGCGCCACCGCGACGTTTCGGTATCGCGTCGAGCAGAGCGGTGGGAGCGCGCGCGTCGTCGAGTCGCTCGAACTCGGTTCCGTTCCGCACCGCGACTCCGCGCGCCTCGCGTTCGCGATCGGCGCGGGCGTGCTCGACCGGTCGTACGCGGCCGTCAAGAACGGGCGCCTCTGGTTCGCGCCGATCGAAGTCGTGAGCGCGAGCGGCGCGACCGCGCGCCACGCCGCGCTCGCTCCGCCGCACGCGATGACGGCCGGCCAGCGCCTCACGGTTCCGATCACACCCGATTGCCTCGCCTGCCACACGGACGCTCCACCGACGACGACGTGGCCGGCCAACCTCGACCCGCTCGCGGGCGATTGGACGCCGCGCGGGATCGATTGCGCGGCGTGCCACGCGCGCGCCGCCGAGCACGTCGCGTGGCGCGAGGCGACCGAGCCCGAGGGTGCGACGGACCCGATCGTGTCGATGGCGGCCTTCGATCGCGTGCAACGCATGTCGCTCTGCGCCAACTGCCACCTGCAAGGCGACGCGCGCATCGAGCTCGACGGCAGCATCCACCGCGGGCCCGAACCTGGCGAGGACCTGCTCGCGCGGCGCGCCGTGTTCGTCGCGGCGCAGCCCACGGAGGAGATCGGCTTCGTGAGCCACGTCGAGCGGCTCGTGTTGTCCGAGTGCTTCACGGCGTCGAGCGGGTTCACCGCACCGCTCGCGTGCACGACCTGCCACGATCCGCACGTCGCTCCGGGTGCGCCCGGTGAACGCGAGCGCGTGCGTGCGGCGTGCGCCACTTGCCACGCCACTTCGCCCGCGTCGACGACGGAGATGCCGGCGGCCGGATGCGCGCTCGACGACGAGCGCCGCGTCGGCGAGGATTGCGTGTCGTGCCACATGGCGCGCCGCCCGGTCTTCGACGTCGCCGCCGTCGAGATCCACGACCACCGCATCGAGGTTCGACCGGTGCCGAGCCGGCGTTCCGAGGCGCTGCGCTTCTTCGAATCGCCCGTCGGCGATTGGAGCGTGTTCCGCTGGCCCGATCGCCCCGCGCCCGCCTACGCGAACGATCTCGGGCTCCTGCTGCTCGCGCTCTACAACGCACGTCAAATGGACTTCGCCGCCGCGCTCGTCGGCGCGAAGCCCAGCGCGCGCGTCGACCGTCTACCGATGTTCCATCACGCGCGCGGCGTCTTGCTCGAGAGTCGCGGCCAGCTCGCGGCGGCGCGCTCGGCGTACGAGCGCGCGCTCGAACTCGCTCCGGAGATGCTCGAGCCCGCGAGCAACCTCGCGCTGCTCGAGGCACGCCTGGGCGACGTCGATGCCGGGATCGCGCGTCTGACCGTGCTGCTCGAGCGCGCGCCCGCGGCCGACGGCGCGCTCCGTAACCGCGCCTTGCTCCACAACCTCCGCGGCGAGCACGAGGCGTTCCTCGCCGACCTCGAGCGCGCGATGAAGCTCGCACCCGATCCCGTCGTCGCGCGCGCGCTCGCGGCCGGGCATGGCGCGCTCGGGCGACCGGACGCGGCCGAGCACTGGCAAGCCGCGGCGCGACGCCTCGACCCGCTGGGGCAGACCGTCGCGCCGGACAACGCGGCGCACGGCGATCACGGAGAGCATCGATGAGCGACGCGCCGTCATCGTTCGTCGCGCGCCTGCGCCGCGACCTCGGGTCGATCGAGTCGTACGCCGCGATGATCGGCATGCTCGTTGGCGCGGGCATCTTTCGCGTGACGGGCGACGCGTCGCAGCGAACGGGGCCCGGCGTGATCCTCGGCTACGTCGTCCTCGCGCCGGCGGTCTTGGCGTCGTCTGTCGCGTACATGGTCTTCCTGTCGACGCGACTTGGCGAGGGACCGGCCGCGGAATACGGCTGCCTGCGTGCGACGCTTCCCGGCGCGCGCGTCGCGTTCCTGTGCGCGTGGCTGAAGATGATC
This sequence comes from Planctomycetota bacterium, assembly GCA_029259605.1. Taxonomy (GTDB): domain Bacteria; phylum Planctomycetota; class UBA1135; order UBA1135; genus OFTM281. The sequence goes on from JAJDEV010000299.1 coordinate 11,732, forward strand.
GCGTACCTCGGCGCGCTCGCGTTCCTGTCCCAAACCCTCGCGGACTACGGGCTCGAGTTCCTGCGCGTCACGTCGGGCGTGGAGCTCGGCGGCGAGCGGACGTCGATGTGGCTCGCGCTCGGCGTGCTCGGCGTCTTCCTGTTCGTCCACTTGCGCGGTGTGCGTTGGCTCGGACGGTTGCAGGTGGCGATGTGCGCGCTGCTCGGACTCTCGATCGTCGTGCTCGTCGTGCCGGGCATCTTCGCGGTCGAGGCGGCGAACTACCGGCCGCTGTTCCCGCGCGGAGCGACCGGCTTCTTCTCCGCCCTGCCCGCGCTCTTCTTCGCGTACGCCGGGTTCGAGTCGATCGCGCACGCGGCGGGGGAAGTGCGCGACAGCACCGCACGCTTGCCCCGCGTCGTGCTCCGCGGAGTGGTCGTGACGACGGTGATCTTCGTCTCGATGTCCGTGGTCGCGTTCGGGGTCCTGCCGCAGGAGCGGTTGGCCGCGAGCAGCGCGCCCATGGCCGAGGCGGCGGCGGTGTATCTACCGACGGGCGCCGCGTCGCTCGTCGCGTTGGGCGGCGTGCTCGCGGTCGCGACATCGGTCAACCTGACCATGGCGATTCCCGCGCGGATCGCGCTCGTCCTCGCGAACGATCGCTTGCTGCCGCCGATCTTGGGGCGCGTCGATGCGGGCCGCGGTGTCCCGGTGCCCGCGCTCGTGGTTACGGTCGTGCTCGCCGGACTGCTCCTCGTGTCCGGCCAGCTCGGCCTCGCGCTGAACATCGCCGTCTTCGCGCTTGTTCTGGTCTACCTGCTCAACAGCATCGCGCTGCTCGCGCTGCCGTCACGCAACCCCGAGTTGTACGCCAGCGCGCGCACCGGGCTCTCGCTGCGCGTGCAGCGCATCGCGGGAACGGCCTCGGTCGTCGGCATGGCGACACTGATCGTCCTGCAGCTGATCCAGGACTTCGATGCGATGACGTCGGCGGCGCTGATCGAGCGTTGGTCGAGCGGGAACTTCGCCTGCGTCGAGCTGGTCGTGATGTGGTGCGCGCTCGGGCTCCTGCTGTTCCCGCGCGGCTATCGCGCCGCGCCGTAGTCGTCGCCGTAGTACTTCGCGGTCGTGCGCGTGTGAAAGTCGATCGCGCGCACGGGCGCGTACTTCGCCGGCTCGAGCCCCGGCAGGACCTCGAGCATCTCGTCCTCCCACAGATAGACGTTCATCGGAAAGGACACGCGCGCGCGAGCGCGGTCTTCGGCCGAGCGCGGTTGGGACACGCGATGGGTCGTCGACGGGAAGATGTCGTTCGACAACCGCTGCATGTAGTCGCCGGTGTTCAGGATGATCGAGCCCGGCGGCGCGTCGAGCCGGACCCAGCGGAAGTTGGCGCGGTTCAGCACCTGCAACCCCTCGGAGCGCGGCGCGGGCAGCAGCGTGAACAGGTCCACGTCCTCGTGCCCGAGCAGCCGTCCGGCCTTGGTCGCGTTCTCGATCGGCGGGTAGTAGTTGAGGCGCAGGCCGAAGTTCGTCCCGGCGAGCCTCGCATCGAAGAGACGCGCGTCGCAGCCGAGGTACGTGAGCAGGCTCTGCATGAGCGGCAGGACGAGCGGTTCGTGCGCGAGCCACAGGCGACGGAAGACTCGCTCGTACGCGACGCTCGGCCAGAACGCCGCCGCGTCTTCGCCGAAGGCGCGGCGGCAGAAGACCCAGCCTTCGACGAGGTCCGGGTGGATGCCGGAGGTCTCCTCGATCGGGAAGTAACCCTGGTTCACCGAGCCGTGGCGCCGGGCCGCGAACTCGAGCTTGCGCGCGAGCGTCGTCGTCGTGAACAACTCCTCGGTCGCGTGTGTGGCGTCGTCGTAGACGCGCGGCTCGACGTCGTGTCCGACCAGGATCGCGAACCCGATCTCGCGCAGCGCGTCGCCGAGCTGCCGAACGAACGTCGCGCGCTCGTTCGCGTCGCCCTTGAGCAGCAGGCGCAGGTCGCAGGTCCGGATGCGAAACGCGTCGTCGAACGCGTCTTCGCCCTCGGACTCCGCGAGCGCATAGGTCTGCCGCTTCTCGACCTGGTCGTAGCGGATGTACTCGCGATTGGTCGCCTCGACGCCGTGCGCTTTGCGCGCGGACGGACCTCGCTCGTTGGCATCGCTCGGCTCCACGGCGCGATTCTACGGCGTCAGCGCGTGAGCAGCGCGATGACGCGATCCGGAATCGACGTCATCTCGACGACGCCGTCCGCCGCCTCGGCGCCACAATCGCCGAACGGCGCGGAGCACAGGAACACGGGGCCGTCCTCGGCGTCGTCCGGGCGCCGTCCGTGGGTGCCGCCGACCAGGCTAGCGTCGAGCGGGATCACATCCATGAGGTAGCGCATCGACAGCTTCTTCTGCGCGAGGCGTCGCGCGACGCGCAGGGCCGGGAAGCGCAGTTCGGGATCGACGAACAGCTCGCACGGGTCGTAGCCCGGCTTGCGGTGGATGTCGACCGTGCGCGCGAAGTCGGGCGCTTTCGCGTCGTCGAGCCAGTAGGGATAGGTGAACCACGCGCCGCGCTCCGCGACGCAGACGAGCTCGCCGGCGCGCTCGTGCGCGATGCCCTCGCGGCGCTTGCCCTCGTCGTCGAGGATCGCGTCGATCCCGTCGAGCTTCGCGAGCACGTCGCGAGCCTCGCGCGTCGCCTGCTCGTCACGCGTGTAGACGTGCGCGATCTGATGGTCGGCGACGCAGAAGGCGCGGCTCTCGAAGGTGTCGAGCACCTCGCCGACCGGCGTGTCACGCACGGCGAGCAGACCCGCGCGGCGCAGCGCGACGTTCGGGCGGATCGGGCGCGTCGCGTCTTCGATGCCGTACTCGCTGACGACGAGCGTCTCGGCGCCGATGGCGTCCGCTTGCGCGACGAGGCGCCCGACCAGTTCGTCGACCTCGCGCAGCGCGGCCTTCGATTCGGGAGCGCCCGGGCCGAGGCGTTGATGCGAGTAGTCCAGGTGGGGGAGGTACACCATCGTCAGCGTCGGTCGCTCGCGCTCGAGCGTGCGCAGCGCGGAGCGCGCGATCCACTCGCTCGACGCGAGCCCCGCCTTCGGCCCCCAGAAGTCGAAGAACGGGAACTTCCCGAGCTCGCGCTCGACCTCGTCCTCGAAGCCGCGCGGTGTCCCGTAGATCGCGAGCAGCTTGCGACCGTCCGCCGGATAGAACGGCCGCGGCGTCAGCGACCAGTCGACGCGCGCGCCCATGTTCCACCACCAGAAGAGCTTCGCGCAGGTGAAGCTCGGGTCGAGCCGCTTGGCGCGCTCGTAGACCTTTTCGCCCTGCACGAGCCGGTTCGGCTGGCGCCACAGCCACACTTCGCCGAGGTCGCGGAAGAACCAGCCGTTGCCGACCGCGCCGTGCTCGCTCGGCGTTCGCCCGGTCAGCATCGTGGCCTGGGCGCTGAGCGTGACGCCGGGCAGGATCGCGCGCATCGGCGCGGCGGCTCCGCGCTCGGCGAGGCGCTCGAGGTGCGGTGTGTCCGCACCGACCTGGCGCCGCGTGAGGCCGACGACATTGAGGAGGAGCACCGGCTTCATCGCGCGCGGATGCTAGCCCGCCACGCATCGACGTTCTACGCTCCGTCCGATGAACACGGAGCGCGACGCGAACCAGGGGGACGAAGGCGGCATGCACGTCGAGCCGCCGCGCCAGCGTCCGCTCCCCGGCGCGCCGCTGCGCGTTCCGATCGCGAACCTCGCGGAGGGCCACGCGTTGAAGCTCGTCTACGAGACCCCCGCAGGCGAGCCGGAAGAGGTCGTCGTCTGTCGCCTCCGCGGGCGCTTGTTCGCGCTCGACTCCCTGTGCCCGCACGAAGGTGGACGCATCGCCGACGGTCCGCTGATGGACGAGCGCTACTTGCTCTGCCCGCTGCACCTCTACCGCTTCCGACCCGACGACGGACAGGTGATCGAGGTCGACTGTCCACCCGCTCGCACGTTCGAGGTCGACGAGCAGGGGGACGAGGCGCTCGTGTGGGTGAACGGTCGCCCGCGCTGAGCGGCGGTCCTACGCCGGGTTGCGCCGCCCGGCTCGTCCCGCGTTTCCGACGAGCGTGGCGAGCACGGGGCGCTCGTCGATCGCCTCCTGTGTCAGGTCGTCCCAACGCACGCCCGCCGGTCGGGGATGGACCTTGGCGCACGCGATCGAGCGCTCGGGCGTCACGATCACGTCCACGGGCACGTCGTGCGGGAGCATCGGGATCTTGCCCTTCGCGACGACCTGACTCGGGTGCACCGTGGTGACGATCGGTGTACGGGGCCCGACGCACCCGAGGGTGCGCAGGATCCCGTACTCGAGGTCGGAGGCGCCGCCACCCTTACCGACGCGCGCTCCGTCGCGCGCGACACCGACGCTACCGACCACGATGAGCTGGATGCGCGGCACGTCGTCCACGTGCAGCGGGATGCCGTACGCCTCGACCCGCGTGATCGCGGACGCGTCCCACAGGTCGCGCGCCTCGATGCCCTCGGGGTCGACGCAACGGAAGGGCGTTTGGCTGCGGAGTCCGGAGTCGCTGACGATCACGCGCTTGCCTGCGCGCAGCGCGGCGAGGCGCACGGGCCGCTGGGCGAGCCAGGGACCGCACAGGACGACGCGCGCCCGGTGAAACGCGTCCGAGGCGACGAGGCGCTCGGCCGCCGCCTCCGCGCCCGTGAAGTTCGGGACGCGACCGCGTGCGCCCGGGAACCGCGCCGCGCCGAGCTCGCGGAGCTCGTTCCAGCGCGCGGACCGGACGTGGCGCTTCCGGTCCGTGGCTTGGTTCGTTGCTGTGGTGTGACCCATGCGAACCGGACGGTCCGGGCATCCCTCGGTTCGCGCCTTCCGCCGATTCGCGGTCGCAGCGCGTCGGAAAGCGCTTCCGCGTTCCGCACATGCTCGCCGGCGCACCGCGTAGCGGCGATGCCACCCGTGCGAGGACCGAACGAGCCGCCGCCGTGGCAGAATTCGGCTCCCCCGGCCGAAACGCGGCCGATCGCCGGGGCGTAGGGACGCGCGAACCCCCCTTCGCCCATTCGCATCTCGGAGAACCCATGAAGACCGCTCTCTTCTCGACCCTTGGCGCCGCGGCGCTCGCGCTCGGCGCCGTCGCGACACCCGGCACGCCGCGCGTGTTCGACTACCGCCAAGAGTTCGTCCCGGCCGACGCGACGCTCGTCGCCCATATCGACGTCGCCAACTTCCGTCGCTCGGTGATCGGGCACCTGTTCGCAGCCAACCGCGATTCGTTCGAGCTCGACGAGCTCGACGAGATGGCCGAGGAGTTCGGCTTCGATCCGTTGGAGGTGATCGGCTCGGTCACGCTCTACGGCCGCGGCGATTCTCCCGAACCGCGCACGGCCGTCGTCGTCGCCGATGGTTCGATCGACGAAGCGCTGCTCGACCTGCGCGACCACGAGGGCTTTTCGATCGTCAAGCGCGGCGGCCTCGACATCTTCTCGATCGAGGACACCTTCGGTTACGTCGAGAAGCGCGGCGGGGAGCGGGTCATCGTCATCGCGCAATCGGCCGACGATGCCGTCGCCGGCGCGCGCGTCGTGCGTGGTGACGCGAGGAACCTCGCGGACTCGCCGAACACGGCGCTGCGTCGCAGTCCGGTCGAGGGGTCGTTCCTCTTCGTGATCGCGACCGAAGGCGTGCCTGGCATGGAAGACTCAGCGCCCGCCTCCCAGATCCTTGGATTGGCGGAGGGTGTTCAATTCGACTTCGGGGAGGCGGGCGGTTCCGTGTTCGCGAAACTCGCGATCGGTACGGGTTCGTCGGAAGCCGCCAGCAACGTCGCGGACATCGCGACGGGGTTGATGGCGATCGGTCGGCTCTGGTCCTTCCAATCGGAAGCACCGCCCGAGGCGCGCGAGCTCCTGCGGGCGCTGAACATCAGCGCGTACGACGGGACGGTGTCGGTGGACTTCGAGTATTCGCTCGACGCGCTCGCGGTGCTCGTCCAGAAGGCGTCGGCGGCGCGCGCCGATCACGACCACGACTCCGACGGGGACGACGACTAGCGAACGGATGGCCGCCTCCCCTTCATCGGCTGCGCTCGAGCGCGTCCACGAGCCCGTGGCCGCGCGGTCCGTGCGCCTGGACGACGGGACGAAGCCCGTCGCCCAGTGCACGGACATCGAGCTCGCGGCGCTCGCGCAGCAGCAGGTGGGGGAGGCGTCCGTCGAGGCGTTCGAGGAGTTGGTGCGCCGCCTCGAGGGGCCGCTCTTCGGCTTCCTCTCGGTGCGCGTCGGGAATGCCGCGGATGCCGAGGAGCTCACCCAGGACGCGTTCCTGCGCGCGTGGAACAAGCTCGACCGTTACGACTCGCGCTGGCGCTTCTCGACCTGGCTCTTCACGATCGCGAAGCGCCTCGCGGTCAGCCGGGCGCGCGTGCGCCGCCCCGACGCGCTCGCGGACGAGGTGCTGGCGACGATGTCCGAGGACGTGGACCCGTCGGCGGGCGCGTCCGACCGCGAAGAGAGCGCGAACCTCTGGCGCCTCGCCTCCGAGATCCTCTCGTCCGACCAGCGCTCGGCGCTGTGGCTGCGGTACGCCGAGGACCTGACGAACGAGGAGATCGCCCGCGTCCTGGGCAAGAAGCGCGTGACCGTGCGCGTGCTGCTCTTCCGCGCGCGCGAGGCGCTGGCGAAGGCGATCGACGAGCCGGGCGCTGCCCCGAACCACAACCCTACCCCCGCTGCCGGATCGGCAACGTCCCATGCGCGGACGCGCGAGGCGGCGCGCGGACCGGTGAGAACGCGACGAGCAACGTGATGAAGAACTTCGACTCACTCGACGAGCGGCTGCGCGCGGACGCGGTCGCGTTCCGTCCGGCCGCGCCGGACCGACTCCGCGGTCGCATCCGAGCCGCCGTCCGCGAGGCCGCGCGGTCCGGGCCGGAGGCTCCTGCTTCGAACGCTGGCCCCGCCCCGCTTCGGCGCTGGGATTCGTTCGCGGCGGCCGCCGCGTTGCTCTTCGTCTTCGGCGCGTTCTGGTTCCGCGAGCCGGCGCCGTCCGAGCCGACGCGCGCCAAGGCCGACAACACCGCGGTGGTCGAGCGCATCCACGGGCTGCTCGGATGGAACGGCGAGACGATCGCGTTCCTCGGAGGCGAGCCGCTCCGGGCCGAGGTCGAGAACGTCGTCGACGACGCCGAGCGCGCGATGCTCGGCTTCGTCGATGCCCTGCCGACTCCCTTCCGGAAGAGGTTCGCGGCGCGGTAGGCGGCGGCCGCCCGGCTCGCGTATGCTCGGGCGATGCCCCCGGTCGAGGAACGATCTCCGCGTGCGGAATCACCCGCGCTGCTGCGGCTCGTCGCGCTCCGCGCGTTGAAGCGCACCTGTCCCCAGTGCGGCGAGGGCGGGATCTTCCTGCGCTACGCGCGCCTGCGCCCCGCGTGTACCGCGTGCGGGCTCGTCTTCCGGCGCGAGCAGGGGGCGCAGACCGGCTCGATGTACCTCACCGCCGCGGTGACGCAGGTGTTCGCCGTAACGCTGATCTTCCTGTCTTGGTGGATGCTCGATTGGAGCGTTGCGACCTACGTCGCGGTCACGCTCCCGATCGTCGCGCTCTTCTGCGCGTGGTTCCTCCCGCTGTCCCAATCGCTGTGGGTCGGCGTCGACTACCTCACGGACGCGGCGAACGGCGAGGACTGGGTGCAGCCGCGAAGCTGATTCGATGCCCGAGCTACCGGAGGTCGAGACCGTCACGCGGCTGATCCGAAAACCCCTCCTGGGGCGGACGATCGAGGGCGTGTCCGTGCAGTGGGAGCGCACGCTCGGAGGCACCTCGCGCCGGTCGTTCTCGAGCGCGGTGCGCGGCGCGCGCGTCAAGGCGGTGTGGCGGCGCGCGAAGTACATCGTGATCGACCTCGAGCGCCCGCGTGGTGAGCCGATCGGCGCCGTGCTCGTCCATCTGCGCATGACCGGGCGGCTCCACGTCGATGCGGCGACCGAGGAGGCGCGCGACTACACGCGTGTGGCCTGTCGCCTGGACAACGGGAACGAGCTGCGCTTCGTCGACACGCGCAAGTTCGGACGCTTCCGCTTCCTCGCGCGACCCGACGACGTGCTCGAGGGCCTCGGGCCGGAGCCGCTCGAGTCCGGATTCGACCGCGATCGCTTTCACCGAGACCTGCGGGCGCGACGGCGCATGCTCAAGCCGTTGCTCCTCGACCAGACGTTCCTCGCCGGGCTGGGGAACATCTACGTCGACGAAGCGCTGCACGCCGCGCAGCTCCATCCGCTCCGCCGCTCGGACCGCGTCCCGCGACCGAAGGCCGACGCGCTCTACGACGCGATTCGAACGACGCTCGCCGAGGCGATCGAGCGCGAGGGGTCGAGCTTCGACACCTTCTACCGCACGCCCGAGGGGCAACCCGGGAGCTATCAGGACCGCTTCCAGGTGTACGGGCGGACGGGCGAGCCCTGCTACCGGTGCGGGCGAGCGATCCGGCGCATCGTCGTCGGCCAGCGCGGGACGCACTTCTGCACGCGCTGCCAACCGGCGCCCCGCGGCGGATAGATCCGCGACGCGCCAGATCAGCGCTTCCCTCCCTCACCGGGTTCGACGACCCGTCAAGGTCGCCCGCACGCGCTTCGGTCGCGAAGCGCTGATCTGGCGCGTAGCTGCGTCGATCTCGGCAAAGCCTCATGGATAACCCGGGCTAGCCGCCCCGCGAAAGCGCGGTTATTCTCCCCGCCCCATGATCGAAGCCTCCGCATTCAAGAAGGGCGTCTGCATCCGCTACAAGGATGCGCCCATGATGATCGTCGATGTCACCTTCAGCACGCCGACGGCGCGCGGGGGAGCGACGATCGCGAAGACGCGCCTGCGCAACCTGCTGACGGGTCAGCTCGTCTCGGACTCGATTCGAAGCGGTGAGCGCTTCGACGAGGCCGACTACGAGCTGCGGAACATCCAGTTCCTGTACGGCGACGGCAGCGCGTGGCACTTCATGGACACCGAATCGTTCGACCAGTTCGAGCTCTCGAAGGAAGCGCTCGGCGAGAAGACCGGCTACCTGATCGACGGCGTCGAAGGCGTGCGCTCGATCATGGTGGAGGGCAACGTCGTCGACGTGATGCTGCCGAACACGGTCGACCTCGTCGTGACCGAGGCGGACCCCGCGATCAAGGGCGCGTCCGCCCAGGCGCAACTGAAGGGCGCCGTGCTCGAGACCGGCATCGAGGTCCAGGTGCCGCCCTACGTCGTCGTCGGCGAGAAGGTGCGCATCGACACGCGCGACGGACACTTCGTCGAGCGCGTCAAGAAGTAGACGGGCCTAGCGCGCTTCCCACGCGGTGCGGAGCTCGGCCGTGTCGGGCCACATGTCGGCGCAGAGCGCGAGGTACAGCGTGACGTCGTCGGCGTCGAACTTGCCGTCGAGCTCGCCGATCGCCGCGCCGAGCTTCGCGGCATCCGGTGCGGCGGCATCGAGGTCCTCGATCATCCCGTCCTCGTGCGCGACTCCGGTCGCATCGAGGAACCCCGTGACGAGCTCCTTCTTCGTGCGCACGAGGTACGTCCCGAAGAGCTCGTAACAGAGCTCCGCGTTCGACTTGCCCTCGATGAGCTTGCGCGCCGTACGCGCACGCTTCTCCATCGGGAGCTTCTTGATCATGTGCGGCCGGAACTTGAGCGCCTTGGCGACCTCGCTGTCGAGCGGCCCGAAGCCCTGCTCGGTGAGCGAGTCGTAGATCGCCAGGAAGCGCTCGTCGGAGGTCTTCTTCAGTTGTTCGAGGACGGTCATTGCGCGAGGAGTGTAGCGAGGGGAGCGGCGGCCGCAATCGGTTGCGGGGGTTGTTCGATTGCGGGAAGCGAGTCGCGCCGGGGAGGGGGCAGGGAATCGAATCGCGGAGGGAAGTTCCGATCGTGTGCCTCTCGTCCGGTGGAAGTCCAGGGGACGGGGACTTGGGGACGGGGACTTGGGGACGTTCCTCAGATCCCGACGGTCCGGGTTGTTCCGTGGATCGAAGCGCAGAGGGAAGTTCCGAACGTGTTCCTCTTGTCCGGTGGAAGTTCGTGGGACGGGGAGTTGTTGACGCTGCTCGGTTCGTGACGGTTCGAGGGGTTCCTGGGATCGAATCGTTCTCGGAAGTTCCGAACGTCTGCCTCTCTTCCGTGGGAAGTCCCAGGGACGGGGAGTTGTTGACGTTCTCTATCGATTCACGCGCAGCGCTTCGCGCTGCTGCGGCACAGGCTCGCTTCGCTCGCGTGCCGCGGTACGCAACGGAACAGGGGTTTACATGGCCGCTCTACGGTTTCCGGAACGGGCGATGAAGCGTTCGGGGGCTTGTTCGCGTTCGATCGGGCGTTCCGGACTAGGCGACGACGAGGCAACCGCTGCGGTTTCCGGAACGGCCGATGAGGCGTTCGGGGACTTGCCAGTTGGATCTCTCCGGGACGGGGAGTCGTTGGCGTTCTTTATCGATTCACGCGCAGCGCTTCGCGCTGCTGCGGCACAGGCTCGCTTCGCTCGCGTGCCGCGGTACGCAACGGAACAGGGGTTTACACGGCAGCTCTGCGGTTTCCGGAACGGGCGATGAAGCGTTCGGGGGCTTGCCGCCGGAGTGCGACCGGCTCGTTGCGCGCGGTCTCCGCACGGCGCGCCGCGTAGCGGCGCATGCCGTGCAGCGGGGCGAAGCCCCGCGCGTGAAT
>JAJDEV010000300.1 GCA_029259605.1 Planctomycetota bacterium
GCCTTCGGATCCGGCGCGAAGCTCCCGAGCACGACCAGCCGCTCGGACGCGCGCGTCAGCGCGACGTAGAGCAGACGCACGCGCTCCGCCGCCTCCGACTCGTCGCGGCGCCGCTCGGCGCGGAACCACTCCGGGCTCGGGCTCCCGAACAGGACGTAGGCCGGCGCGCCCGTGCGGCGGTCGAAACGGCTCGTGTCGCCGCGCCCCCCGCGCTTGTTCGTCCCCTTGTGGGTCTGCGCCAGGTACACGTGCGGGAACTCGAGCCCCTTCGCGCCGTGGATCGTCAGGATGCGCACCGCGTCCTGGCCGGAGTCGCCGGGGCGCGACGCCTCCGAGCGGTCCTCGCGCGCGAGGTTCGCGCGCAGCCCCCGGATCACGGAGATCACGTCGCCCGAGCGCTCCTCGAGGGAACGCAGGAGATCGCGGAAGAAGCGCTCGAGGTTCGCGACGCGATACGCGCCGAGAAAGCGCGCCGACTCGACGACGTCCGGCAGGAAGAGCGAGCGCACGAGGTCGATCCAGCGGTCGGCCGGCTCCTCGCGGAACGCCTTGCGTGCACGACCGAGCGCACCGAGCGCCGCGATCAGGCTGTTCTCCCAGCCCTCGACATTGCCGGGGACGCCCTCTTCGGGCACGCGCTCTGCGGCGCGGCGCACCGACGCGGAGAGCTTCGCCAGCCGCTCCTCGTCCGGACCGCGCAGGAACGCCACGTCCGCCGGCAGCTGCTGCTCCCACAAGGGCAGGAGCGCCGCATCGGGGACGCCGACCATCGGCGAGCGCAGCAGCGTCACGAGCGCGAGCGGGTCGTAGGGATCGGCGACCGTGCGCACGAGCGCTGTCGCGTCGATAACCTCGCGCCGCTGGTAGTACTTGCGGTCGCTCTGCACCTCGTAGGGCACGCCGGCCTCGCGCAACCGCTGCAGATAGGGCTCGAGGTCGGTGAAGCTCCGGAAGCAGACGGCGAAGTCGCGCCACGCCGTGCCGTCCCCGTCGTGCCGCCGGCGGATGTCGCTCGCGAGCGCGAGCGCCTCGCACTCGTAGCTCGCGCCGAGCTTCTTCGTGGGGCTCGTCTCGAACCCGCCGTCGTCCTGCGGCCAGGACGCCCAGTACTCGATCGTCGGTCCGGCCGCGTCGCGCGCGTCCTCCCGTCCAGGCTCGAGCCGCGCGAACGCCGGCTGCACGCCGCGCTCCTCGACCATGACCGGCGCGACGGCGCGCTCGACCTCCTCCAGCACCGCGGAGCGCGAACGGAAGTTCGTCGAGAGCTCGAGCGCCACACCGCCGGCCGCGTCCACGCGCTCGGCGAAGTCGTCGAACGCACCGAGGTCCGCGTTGCGCCAGGCGAAGATCGATTGCTTGGGGTCGCCCACGAGGAAGAGCGAGGGGCGCTCCGCCGCGTCGCCCTCGAGCCCGATCGCCGCGACGATTCCGCACTGAACGGCGTCCGTGTCCTGGAACTCGTCGACGAGCAGAAGCCGAAGACGCCGCCGCTCGCGCGCAGCGATCTCGGGGTGCTCGGCCAGGAGCCGCCAGGCCCCCGACAGGAGGTCGTTGAACGTCGCAATCCCGCGCCTGCGAAGCTCGTCCTCCACGTCTGCGAGCAACCGTCCGACGACGCGGCGTGCAGGATCGAAGAGCTCGAGGTCGAGCTCGAGGAACGGATCGAGCGCGGTACGCAGGCACGCACTGCGCTCGACGAATTCCGGTTCCGCGATCGAGAGCACCTTGCGCTCGCTCTCCGCGAGCTTGCCCTTGCTCCAGTTATTGAGCTTGTCCGAACGCGGCTTGTCCCAGATCACGAGCAAGGACGTCGAGAGGGCGGCGAGCTTCTCCCGCGCCGCGCCGTCCGCCACCGAGAGCGCGTTCGCCGTCTCGATCATGCCCGCCGCGACGAGCGGCCCGTTGCCGCGGGTCTTCGTGAACGCGGAGACCGGCTCGATCGCCCCGGCGTGCGCCAGGCTGAGCTCGGCGACGAGCCGTTCACACGCCTCGTCCGACAACGGGTCCTCGCGGAAGTCGAGGGCGCGCGCGCCGGCGTCCATCAGGTCGATCACGGCCTTCTCGATCTCGGGCGGTCCGACGCCGTGCTTCGCGAGCGCGATCAGGTCCGGCTCGACAGGCTCGGCCCACGCCTCGCCCAGGTACGCCTCGATCACCTCGCGTACGCAGGTCTCGGCGCGCGTGAACGTAGCGTCTACCTCGAACGCCGGGTCCATCCCGACGGCCAGGGGATGCGCGGCGAGCAGCCGGCGGCAGAACGCGTGGATCGTGCTCGCGTTCAGGTGGTCGAGCGCGGCGCGCAGGGCTCGTGCGCGCTCGAAGAGGACTCCGTCGTCGGGCAGGGCATCGAGCACGAGCCCGATCGGGTACGCCTCCTCGCAGGCCTCACCCGCGGCGCGCCTCCCGGCCACGCGCTCGATGCGCGCGAGCGCCTGGCCGACGCGCATCGACATCTCGGCCGCGGCGGCCTCCGTGAACGTGATCGCGCTGACACCCGCGAGCACGGCGACCGCGTTCTCCTCCGGTGCGCGCTCCCCGGCGTCGCCGAGCGCGTCGTCCCATCCCGGACCGAGGCACCACTGCACGACGCGCGCCACGAGCGTGGCGGTCTTGCCCGTCCCCGCGCCCGCGACGAGCATCACGGGCCGCTCGAACTCCGTGACCGCGCGGCGCCTGGCATCGGCGTCGGGGGGAGCGGGTGCGCGCTCGGGCTCCCGCCCGCGATCGGGCCCGGGCTCGGGCGCGGAGGATCCGAAGAGGTCGCCCTGCTTCACCGCCCCCTCCCCTTCCCGAGCGCTTCCAGCGCGAACAGGGAGGTGAGCGCGCTTCCCGCCTTGCCGACGTCGGCCTCGCCGCCGGCGATCGCCACGAGCGCGCGCCGCGCGCCGCTGTCTCCTCGCAGGCACGCCTGGGAGACGTCGCACATGCGGCACGCATCGGGTTCCTTCTCGCCGTCGGCGCGCACGAGTCGCGGGAAGAACGCACCCTCGCGCCAGGCGGCCGACGTCGTTCCGAGCGCGCTCGCGAGGTCGGCGACGTGCTCGCCGAAGCGCTCGTCGAACGCGACCTCCGTCTCGTCCTCGGACTTGAGGAACAGGAAGCGCCCGCGGGCGTCTGTCCCGGCGGCGTGTGCCGCGATCGCGTACACGAGCGGCTGGAGGTTCTCGCCGCGCGGGATGCTCTTCTTGACGTCCTTCGACGTCTTGGGGGCGCCGGCCTTGAAGTCGGTCACGCACACCTTGCCGCCCCGCGCTTCGATGCGGTCGGCGCGGAAGAGGAGCTCGAGCTCCTCGCCGTTCCCGAGGTCCACGCGCGCGCGGCCGGTGACCTCGGCCCCGAGCACGCCGTGCCCGTCGAAACGCTCGGCCTCACCCAGGTCGAACGCGCGTGCGCGGAGCAGGCTCGGCCAGGCGCACTCGACGACGGTGCGCACGAGCCCGGGCGCGGGCTTGCGCGTCCGCACGATGACGCCGCGGGTCACGTCGAGCGCAAGCGCGAGGAGCGCCTCGTCGTCCGGCCACGCGATCGGAACGGGCTCCCGCGCGAGCGCTTGCGAGAAGCTCCGGTCCTCGTCGCCGACGGCCTGCCGCACGACTCTCTCGATCACGGCGTGCACGACGTTTCCGATCAGGCGCGGATCGAAGCCGGGCAGTGCGTCGAGCGGATCGGGCGTCTGCTCGAGGCGCAGGAGCCTTGAGAGCACGGCCTGCCACGGACAGCGCGCGAGCGCCTCGTAGCGCGTGACGTAGAGCGGCTTGCTGCGCGGGTCGGGGCGGATGGCGTCGGCATCCTGACTCCCGAGGAACCCGAGCCACGGAGCGAGCTTCGCCGGGTCGCGGAAGGCGTCGTCGTGCGCGTCGAGGACGCGGCTGCGCGTGATCGCGAGCGCGCTCGTGTCCGTGACGCCGTTCGCATCGGGCATCTCGGCGAGCGCGAGCGCGAGC
>JAJDEV010000004.1 GCA_029259605.1 Planctomycetota bacterium
GTCCCCGTCCCCGCGACCACCGCCGGACGAGCGGAACACGTCCGGATCCCCCAACTGCGATTCGATCACCGCAACCACCCGGACCGCCCCGAACTGAGGAACGCCAACAACTCCCCGTCCCCGGGACCTCCGCCGGACGAGCGGAACACGTCCGGAACTCCCAAGTGCGATTCGATCCCCGCACCCCCCTCAGACCGTCCCGATCAAAGGAACGTCAACAACTCCCCGTCCCCACAACTCCCCCCCCCCACACCTCAGTTCAGCGTCAGCTTCAACCCGTTCGTCAACTCGACGCCGCCCCCGAGAATCGCCGCCTGCGAATAGGCGACCATGCCCGCGAGTGCCGGATCGGTCGGGATCGGTGCGGAATGGATCGACGACGTGCCGGATACGTTCTTGATGGACTGGAAGACGAACGGCGACGAGAGGTCGATGAGCAGTTCGCCGGAGGCGAGGAAGGTGCCGGAGCTCTCGGCCAGGTAGCCGAGGATCAACGTGCTGACGGCGCCGGGGTGGCCGCTCGCGCTGACGGAGCCGAACCAAGTCGTGCCGAGCGTCGGCGGGTTGCCCGTGTACACGAGCGGATTGGCGTCGCTGCCGTTGTACTGCTCGGCGAGCGCGATCGGCGCGAACGGGTCGTAGCCGTCGATTCCGCCCGGGTTCAGACCGAGCGGGTCGAGCCATTGGGCCAGGCTGTTCGAGCTGTAGAACTTGTCGAAGCGACCGTAGAGCGTGAGCTGCGTATTGCAGTTGAAGTCGGAGACGCAGCAAGCCGGGCCGACGACGCGCTTCGACTTGTTGAAGAGCGGCGATCCCGAGCTGCCGCCGTGCACCATGCCGACGTCCCAATCGACGCCGAAGCGCGTGACATCGACGATCGCATTGCCATTGTCGATCGAGATCTTCTTCGGATTGCCCTGCGCGTGGTGGATGCCGACCATCGGACCCTGCGGTGCGTTGCCCGTTCCCCAGCCCGCATAGAACGGATCGAACGACTCGGGCGGCGCCGAGTTCAGCACGTAGAGCTGCGAATCGAAACCCGAGTTGCTCGCGAGCTTGGTCGAACCGGAGAGCGTCTTCGACGTCGACGACGGACCGATGCTGCACCCGGTGCGCTCGTACGCGAAAATCTGGATCCCGTTCGTCTGGTTGCCGCAGTGGTTCGCCGTCAGCATGTACGGCGTCCCGTCCTCGGCCGTGTTGTTGAGGATCGCGGCCGAGCATTGCGCGCCGCTCGCGATGACCTCGACCACCGAGCGTTTGATGTCCTGGTACGGCGCGCCTTCCGGGCAGTTGATGTCGACGAAGCAGATCGCGCTGCGTTCGATCGCTTGGTTCGCGAGGCGCGTGAACAGGTCGCGATAGTCGTGCACCACGCTGCCGACGCGCAGACGCGGCAGCTCGGCGGTGCCGGGCCGCTGGATGTACTCGATGACGAGCCGATCGCCGATGATCGGTTCGATCGCGAGCATGCCGTTCTCCTGCTCGTTCGCCTCGGTGTAGGCGCCGAGCACCTGGGTCTTCGCCGGGTCGTAGATGTACACCTCGCCGAGCGACGGGAGATCGAACTCCTCGAACAGCACGCCGAGCGAGAACGCGCCGGGCGAGAAGATCTCCACGCGCCAGATCACGGTGCCGTCCTCGGCCGAGTCCCAACGTCCCTGCTCGAACAAGCCGATGCTCGTCTCGATCATGTCGCCGTAGCGATACGGGAACGGACCGTTGGCCTCGTCTTCGGCCAAGAGCGCCGCGATGTCCGGAGCGGGGAGCATCTCGATCGGAAGCTCGCCCTCGAACGCGCCGAGGGAACCGGTGCCCGAGAACGACGCGGGCGTTCCGGCGCGGCTCAACTGCGCGTGCGTCGCACCGGCGAGCGCGAAGAGGGAGGCGAGGGCGATGGGCACGAAGGGGGTACGGAGACGCTGCATGCGGGGAGGGTCGTGAGGGGGAGCGGGCGGGGGCGGCTGACGCCATTGTGCCCGACGAGCGTGATTTCGCACGGGTTCCGTGGAACCCGCATTCGGGGCTGGAGAAAGAATTGCCACGCCGGACGCGCGCGCGGCGGCAATACCTCGATTCTGGTCCGCGCGTGGCCTGCGCGGCGCGATCCGACGGCTCAGCCGAGGATCTCGAGCACCGCGTCGTGTTCCCCGTCGCGCGCGAGCTCGAGCGCCGTCTTGCCGTCCGGCGTCGTGATCGTCGCATCCGCACCGTGCGCGAGGAGCACGCGAACGACGTCCGCGAAGCCCCGCGCAGCCGCGAAGAGGAGCGGCCCTCCGCGACCCTCTTTTCCGTTCACCCAGGACGCGTCGCGCTCGAGGTTGCGCTGCACATGCTCGGGCAAGTTCAGCTCGACCGCGTCGAACAGATCGGGCGCGAACCGCGCGAGAATCGCTTCGATCACGTCGGTGCGTTCCCCTTCCAACGCCCAACCGAGCGCGGTCGAACCAAACTGGGACTCACGCCGGCCCGCGTCCGCGCCGCTCGCGAGCAACGCTTCGACGACGCGCACGTGCCCCATGAACGCCGCTTCGTGCAACGCGGTTCGATCGCTGACCGGCGCGCCGTTCGGGTCGACGCCGCGATCGAGCAACGCACGCACCAAGCGCTCGTGACCGAACTCCGCAGCGACGATCAGCGTCTGCTCCCCGACGCGCGCGGGATCCGCGGACATGTGCAGCCACGGCACGCGACAGTGTCCGGCGCCAGCGCGCGCGCGCCCGAGTTCGTCGATGCTCGCGAGGACGAGCTCCGCTTGTCCGGCAGCGGCCGCGAAGAGCGGGTTGTCGAGGCGCGCGACCCGCGCGAGCGCCGCCACCGCTTGCGGACAGCGGAACGCGATGGCGGTCGCGAGCGGAACGCCATCGTCGTCGAGGCCGTTCGGGTTCGCGCCGGCCGCGCACAGACGCTCGACCAGTTCGCCCTGAACGCCGGCCTTCGCCGGCCAGTCGCTCGAAACGAGCAACGCGAGCGTGGTCTGCGCCGGTCCACCGCCATAGGTCGTGCACAGGGCGTCGGGCTCCGCGCCGGCCGCGAGCAAGAGCGCGAGCACGTCGGGCGCGTTCGGAGGCGTGCGTTGACGGTGCGCCTCGAGCCCGTTGGCCGAAACGTAGTGCAACAGCGTCGCGCCGTGTGGTCGTGGCGAGTGCGCGCGCGCGAGTTCGGGCGACTCGTCGAGGAGCGTGACGAGCGTCGCCACGTCGCCCTCGACGACCGCTTCGGCAGCGCGCTCGAACGCCTCGCTCGCGTCGTCGCGCTCGACGGCGCCGCGGCGGCGCAGCTCGTCGTCCAAGCGCTCGTCCCCCGTCGGGAACGCGCGCACCTCGCGCGCGTCCGCACCCGCGGCGAGCAACGCGTCGACCAACGACGCGCGCGACTCCGTGGATTCGTCGAGCGCGAGCGCGCGGTCGAGCGCCGTCTTCCCGCGCAGGTCGCGCGCGTCGATCGGCGCGTCGCCCGCGAGCAACTCGCGCACGAGCGCGATGTCGCCGCGCTCGACGGCGAGCGCGAGCGCGTGGTTTCCATCGTCGTCGGCCACGCCCGCGTCGAGCCCGATGTCGGAGAGCAAGAGCGCCGACGCGCCGCGTCCGGTACGCACCGCCCACGGCAACAGCTGGTGGTCCGTACGCCGGAAGCGCTTCGCGAGGTCCGGTTGCGCCGCGAGCCTACGCCGCGCGTCGACGGCGTCGGCGCGCACGCACGCACCGAGCAGCTCGTCGAGCGCATCGGCATCGGTCGCCTCCCGCGTCGCTCTGTCCGCGAGTAGCGCGCGCGCCGCGTCGTTCGCCGTACGCACGGCCACCGCGAGCGCCGTTCGTCCGTCGCGATCGCGCGCATCGACGTCGACGTTGCCTGCGAGCAACGCCTCCAGCGTCGCGATGGACGCGCCGCCGAGGATGGCCTGGTGCAACGACGTCCCCACGCGTCCCCAGACGCCGCTCGCGTTGGGATCGGCGCCAGCGGCGAGCAGGAGTCGCACGCCACCGGGATCGTCGCGCTCCACGCGCTCGATCAACGCGCCGTTCAGCTCCCACGACGGCGGCCCGAGCGGCAGGAGCAGGCGCACACACGCGAGGTCGTCGTGGCGCGCGGCCTCGGCGAGGATCGCCATCTGCCACAGGTGATCGGCCCGCGCGGCACCGGCTTCGACGAGCGCCCGCGCGAGTTCGACGTCGCGCACGACGCCGACGGCGCCGGACAACGCCGAGCGCTCACCGCGGAACAACTGCGCGTCGCGCGCCCGGTCCGTCGCGTCGGCTCCTTTCTCGAGGAGCGCGCGCGCGATGCGTGTGCGCGACGCGGCGGATTCGGGCGACGCGATGCGCGCGCACGTGACGTAGAGCAGCGGCGTCCACCCGAGCGCGCCGCCGGGAGCGCGCGCCGCGTCGGGATCGCGCGCGAGTGCGCGCAACGCGGCGTCGTCGTCGCCCAGCGCGCAAGCGACATGCAGCGAGCCGCGCGCGAGGTCGGGGTCCGCCTCGAGGAACGCGCGCACACGCACGCCGTCGCCGTCGACGGCGGCGGAGAGCAGACCGTCGATGCGCACGCCGCGATCCTGCGCGGCCGCTAGG
>JAJDEV010000031.1 GCA_029259605.1 Planctomycetota bacterium
CGGACGTCCTGCTCAAACCCGGCATGTTCGTGCGCGCGACCCTCGAGCTCGAACACGTGCCGGACGCGACGAGCGTTCCGTTCGACGCGCTGACCGAGCGCGAGGGCCGGCGCGGTGTGCTGCTCCTCGACGACGCCGGCGAACGGGTTCGTTGGTGTCCGGTCGAGGTCGGGATTCGCGACGGCGCGCGCGTGCAGCTGCTCGACGAAGACTTCGCCGGTCGCGTCGTGACGTTGGGGCAGGAGCTGTGCGATGACGGTGCGCGCGTCCGCGTCATCGAAGTGGGCGCGACGGCCGCCGCCCGATGAACCTCTCGCGCGCCAGCGTCGCACGCCCGGTCTTCACGACCATGATGACCCTGATGGTCGTCGTGCTCGGCCTCGTGTCGCTCGACCGGCTGCGCATCGACCTCCTGCCGGACGTCGAGCTCCCGACCGTGTCCGTGCGGACGACGCTCGAGGGCGCGAGCCCCGAGGTGGTCGAGCGCCTCGTCACGCAGATCATCGAGGAAGTCGTCGCGACCGTGCCCGGGGTCGAGGAGATCTCGTCGGAGTCGTCGCAGGGATCGAGCCGCGTCACGGTGCGCTTCGCGTGGGGTACCGACCTCGACGCCGCCGCGATCGAGCTCCAGGCGCAGATCGAGAGCGAGATCGAGGAGCTGCCCGAGGAGGTCGAGCGACCGCGCATCTCGAAGTTCGACGTGGCGAGCTTCCCGGTCGTCATCCTCGGCATCTCGAGCAAGCTCGATCCCGTCCAGCTCACCGAGCTCGTCGAAGACCAGGTGCGCTATCGCTTCGCGCGCGTTCCCGGCGTCGCGCAGGTCGATGTGTGGGGCGGCTTCAACCGCGAGGTGCGGATCGAGGTCGACCCGGCGCGGCTGAACGCGCTCGGCGTCCCGCTCGATCGCATCCTCGATGCCGTACGCGACGCGAACCTCGACCGACCGGCCGGAACGCTCGAGGAAGGGCGCCACGAGGTCACGCTGCGCGCGCCGGCCGAGTTCGTCGACCTGGACGAGATTCGTCAGACGGTGCTGATGGAGCGCGAGGGCGCGGTCGTCACGCTGGGGCAGGTGGCCGAGGTGCGCGACACGTATGAGCGCCTGACGCGGCTCGTGCGCGTGAACGGCGAGCGCGGCATCCGCGTCGCCGTGCGCAAGCAGGCGGACGCCAACACCGTGGCCGTGTCGCACAACATCCTCGAGGCGATCGACGCCGTGAACGCGGCGTACCCCGAGATCCACATCGTCCCGGTGTCCAACCAGGGCAACTTCATCGAGCGGTCGATCTCGAACGTGGCGCAGTCCGTCCTCTACGGCGGCGCGTTGGCGGTGCTCGTGTTGCTCTTCTTCCTGCGCAACGTGCGCAGCACGCTCGTGATCTCGCTCGCCATCCCGATCTCGGTGATCGGTACGTTCGCGCTGATCTACTTCGGCGGGTTCACGCTGAACCTCATGACGCTCGGCGGGCTCGCGCTCGGCGTCGGGATGATGGTCGACAGCTCGGTCGTCGTGCTCGAGAACGTGTTCCGCCGGCGGCTCGAGGAGCGTGAGTCGGCGCGCGACGCGGCGGTGAACGGCGCGAGCGAAGTCGCCACGGCGATCATCGCGAGCACGATCACGACGCTCGTCGTCTTCCTGCCGCTCGCGTTCGTGCAAGGGGTTTCGGGCGTGCTGTTCGGCGAGCTCGCCTACGTCATCGTCTTCTCGCTCGTGTGTTCGCTGTTCGTGTCGCTCAGCCTGGTCCCGATGCTCGCCTCGAGGTTGCTCGACGCGCAGATCGAGGGGGCGGAGACGGAGTCGCGCCTCGGGCGCCTCGCGAACAGCGCGTTCGACGCGCTCGACCGCCGCTATCGAGGCGTCCTCGGCGGCGCGGTCGACCACCCGTACGCCACGGTGCTCGTCGCGGCCGTGATGCTCGGCGCCAGCCTGTTCCTCGTTCCGCGGATCGGCTCCGAGTTCCTGCCGCCGAGCGACGAAGGCGAGGTCCGCGTCTCGGGCGAGATGGAGGTCGGAACGCGGCTCGATCTGGTCGATCGGCAGACGCGACGGATGGAGGAACTCGTCCTGCCCTGCGTGCCCGAGCTCGTGTCATCCGTCGTCACCGTTGGCGCGAGCGGCCGCAACGCGTCCTCCGCATCGACGGGTGAGATCACGCTCACGCTCAACGGCGCCAAGCACCGCGCGCGATCGAACGTCGAGATCGCGGAGGAGCTGCGCGAGAAGCTCGACGGCCAGCTCGCCGGCATGATCGTGCGCACGCGCGCGCCGCAGGGGCAGTTCCTGCTCGAGCGCGTGCTCGGCCAGCAGGAAGGGCTCGCGGTCGAAGTGCACGGCTACGATCTCGAAGCGCTCGGCATGCTGGCCGAACGCGCCGCCGCGGTCGTGCGCGGGATCGACGGCGTTACCGACGTCGAGCTGAGCCGCGCGGCCGGAGCGCCGCAGCAGGAGGTGCGCGTCGACCGCAAGAAGATCGCCGACGTCGGGCTGAGCGTGCGCGCGGTCTCCGACGCGATCCAAACGGCGTTCGCGGGATCGGTCGGCGGGGAGTATCGCGCGGGCGGCAACTCGTACCGCATCCTCGTCCAGCTCGCCGACGCGGAGAAGCGTTCGATCGACGAGCTGCTCGACCTGACGCTCAGCACGCCGTCGGGCGAAGCGGTCGCCCTGCGCAACCTCGTGACGACCGCATCGAGCAAGAGTCCGCTCGTGATCGAGCGCAAGAACCAGCAGCGCCTGGTCACGGTGCAGGCGGGCACGGCCGGCCGCGACCTGGGATCGATCGCGATCGACGCGCAGGAGAAGCTCGACGCGATTCCGCGCCCCGCCGGTCACGGCATCGAGGTCGCGGGCTCGATCGAGGAGCAGGAGAAGGCGTTCCGCGAGCTCATCATCTCGTTCCTGCTCGCGATCGTGCTCGTCTACATGGTGCTCGCGTGCCAATACGAGTCGTTGCGCGACCCGCTCGTCGTGATGTTGTCCGTGCCGATCGCGGCGGTCGGCGTTCTGACGACGCTCGTCCTCACCGAGACGACGTTCAACATCCAGACCTACATCGGTTGCATCATGCTCGGCGGCATCGTGGTCAACAACGCGATCCTGCTCGTCGATCAGGCGGGCCGGCTCGTGTCCGAGGGCATGGACGTGCGCGCCGCGGTCATCGAGGCCGGTCGCCGGCGCCTGCGGCCGATCCTGATGACGACGCTGACGACGGTGCTCGCGCTCATGCCGCTCGCGCTCGGCATCGGCGAAGGCGCGGACGCCCAGGCGCCGCTCGCGCGCACCGTGGTGGGGGGGCTGACGGGCTCGACGCTGATCACGCTCGTGCTGATCCCGGCGGTGTACGTGCTGTTCCACCGCGGACGGGTCCGGCCCGCGCCGAACCCGGTCGCCTGAGCGCGCCGCTCACCACACGACGGTCTGCGCCCCTCCGTCGATCGACCACGTCGTCTGCGTGCCCGCGTACTCGATCGTTTGAATCAGCGCGCCGACACCGTTGCGTTCGATGCGCACGAGCTCGACCTTGGCATTCGACACGCTGATCGTCAGCGCATCCTTGTCGCTGCCCGCTCCGCTGTCATAGCGGCGAACGACGGCGTCGAGCGTCGGGATGGTGGTGCCGTGCGTGACGCCGTTGAACAGGACGGGCGTGACGGATTCGATCGCGGTGACGACGCGCACGGCGCTCGGCCCGAGGGCCGACGTCGTGTCGAGCTCGACCGAGTCCGCCTCGATCTCGCCGTGACCGGCGGCGTCCTGGTCCGGGACGACGAAGAGCGGTGAGCTCGAGCTCCACGCCGGATTGCCCGCCCCCGAGTTTATCACGAGGTCCCAGTTGGAGATCGTCGGATCGAATCCGGTCCACTCCCAGGTGATCGTCTCGTAGAGAATCGAGACGGCTTCCCGCGGCGCGAGATCGGACCCGCCGGACGTCGTTACGGCGATGATCCGCGCGTCGCCGAACGTGATCCGCAGATCGCCGAGGACGACCTCGATCGAGCTGAGCGTCGTCGCATTGCGCGCGGCGGCGACCATCGGCGCCGTACCCGCGTCGACGTCGCGCGTGAACCTTGTCTCCGCGAAACTCGGCGTCCCGCCGAGCTTCGTGACTTCGAGCTCGAACGCGTAGATCGGAACGGGCTGCGAGGTGATCGATGCGGAGTAGAACGTGCCGACCGCGTCGATCGGCGGTCCCGAGGGCGAGGCGGTCGTTTGCAGCGTGCCGTCGGGAAACTCGATCCCGCCCTGGCGCGTGCGAATCGTTCCGGCGACGTCGAGCGCGCTCGCCGGACTCGTCGTGCCGATGCCGACTCGACCGTCGGGGGCGATGTGGAACTCGGGACCGAGCGGGTAGAGGTGCCCCGCAAGCGGAACGGACGACGCCTGCACGCACGCGCCAGTCGCCTGGTCCTTGATCCACTGCGGGCACTGCAGCTGCTTCTCGGCCGCCGCGTGCCGATCGCTTTCCTGGGACGAGACGACGAGGACGGAGCCGGCGAGGAGCGCGAGTGCGACGTGTGCGGTGGTGCTCATGCGGAGGTGGTCGAGGGTGGCGGGTGAACGTCGTCCGATTCTACCCATGGCGCGCGTAAGGGATGCGATCGGCGGCGAGCGTTCGTTCGCGGCCACGCTAATCTGCCGCCACCGCGCGTTCCCTACCCTTCACCGCCCGCATTCCCGATGCTGTTCGTCCTCGTCGTCGGTCTCCTGCTCGCCTTCGCGAACGGCGCGAACGACAACTTCAAAGGCGTGGCCTCGCTGTTCGGGAGCGGAACGACGAACTTCCGCGGCGCGCTCGCGTGGGCGACGGTCACGACGCTGCTCGGTTCGGCCGCCGCGTTGCTCCTCGCCGGCGAGCTCCTGGCGCGCTTCCGCGGCAAGGGCATCGTTCCCGACGAGTGGACGCTCGACCCGGCGTTCCTCGGGTCGGTCGCGCTCGGTGCGGGCGCGACCGTGTTGCTCGCGACACGCCTCGGCCTGCCGACGTCGACGACGCACGCGCTCGTCGGCGCGCTGGTTGGCGCGGGCCTGGGTGCGGGCGGTCCGATCCAGACGAGCGTGCTGTTCGGCAAGGTGCTCGTGCCGCTCCTCGCGTCGCCGGTGATCGCGCTCGCGGCGACGGCGCTCCTGTACCGCGTGTTCCGGTCCGCGCGCGCTCGATTGGGCGTCGACGAGCAGAGCTGCGTTTGCGTCGACGTGCCGGTGCGCGCGCCCGCCGCCGCGCTCGCCGTCTCCGCCGACGGGGAAGCGCTGTTCGAGCGAACGCCGAGTTCCAGCGACTGCGACGCGCGCCCCGCGCTCGTCAAGCTGCGCGCCGTGCCGACGCTCGACGCGCTCCACTTCCTTTCGGCCGGCGCGCTGAGCTTCGCGCGCGGGCTGAACGACACGCCGAAGATCGCGGCGTTGCTCCTGATCGTGCCCGCGCTCGACGCGCCGAGCGCGCTCGTGCTGACCGGCGTGGCGATCGCGCTCGGTGGGCTGCTCGCGGCGCGCCGCGTCGCGCAGACGATGAGCCGCGACATCACGACGATGAACGCCGGCCAAGGCTTCACCGCGAACCTCGTCAGCTCCGCGCTCGTGATCGTCGCCAGCCCGCTCGGTGTTCCCGTCTCGACGACCCACGTCACGTGTGGTGCGTTGTTCGGCCTCGGACTCGCGAGCGGTGGGGGGCGCGCGGCCACGATCACCAAGATCGTCCTCGCGTGGGTCCTCACGCTGCCGCTCGCGGGTGCGCTCGCGTTCGGTGCGGTGCGCGTCAGCGCAGGGGCGTGAAGTAGAGCAGGATGTCGACGGCGATCAGCACGATGATGATCCACTCGAGCATCTCCGACCGTCGGTGCGCGGCCTGGTCGGCGAGGCTCTCGTAGACGCTGCGCAGCACGCCGAGCTTGCGCTGGATCGAGACGTCCCAGTCCTCGAAGTGGAACCGGCGCGCGGCGCTGCGGTAGAGGCGCGCGAGGTAGTCGTCGCCGAAGAGCTTGAGCGCGTTGTCGATGCCTTCGTGCAGGAGCGCGTCGTCGGCCTGCATGCGCGCGACCTGCTCGAGTTCGCGGCGCTGGATCGTCAGCGCGCCAAGCAGGCTCTTGTGCGGGCGCGCGAGCAGCTGGTATGCGCCACCGATTTGCGACTCGAGGCGTGAATCGAGCAGGCGCAGCTCGAGCAACTCGACCGTCGCCAGCTCGAGCACGAGCCGCTCGTCCTCTGCGTCGTCGCCCATCAGAAACGCGCCGAGCCAGTCGACGATGCAGAGGTCGTCGCGCCCGTACGAGACCGGGTTCGCGAGCGCGTCCTCGACTTCCTGCTCGGACAACTCCGCGGACTCGGCGCGGAGAATCTGTGCGAGCGACTGCCGGTGGTTCTCGAGCAGCGCCGCGGGTCCGTCCTCGGTCGGCCGCACCTGGAACACGATGTAGTCCTCGACATCGTTCGAAACGTCCGGGCGATCGATCGATGTCGCCAGCGCCTCGACGACGCTCTCGGCGAGCGCGCGCGAGCGCTCACCGAGCGGTGCACGATCGTAGAGCAGCGTCGAGAGCTGGATGAGGTCCGCCACTCGCTCGTCGAACGCGATCTCCCACGTGATCGACAGACCGCCGAACTCGTACAGCGCGACTTCCGTCGCGGTCGACGTCGAGTAGCGTCCGATGGGCACGCTCTCGCACTCCCACGAGAGGCGGATCGGAGGCGAGATCCCCGCGCCTGCGGAGATGCGGTTCTTGTTGCGGTGATGGAACGAGGTGCGGCGCGACGTCGTCAGCGACTCTTGCGCGCGCGCCAAGTCGATGCTTCGTCCGACGTTCATGCAGTACTGAACGCGACAGGAACCCTGCAATCGTGTGTCCGCCATGGGGGCGTATTCTGACGACCGCGCGGGCCGGAGAGAACAAGCTGCCGTTCGCGAGAACGCGGCCGGCGGTGGTAGTCTCCCCGCCCGCCACGGGGCACGCCGCTTCCGCAACGAACCTCCATGCAGCTCCCGTCCTTGCTCGCGTCGCTCGCCCTCGCCGTTCCGCTGGTCTTGCCGGGTCCGCCGCCTGGAATCGTCGCGCAGGACGTGGGGGGGATCGAGCGCGGCGGCCCGTCCGCGGTTCGCGTCTGGAACCGTGAAGTGGTCGTCCTGCGCGCGCAGCTCGGCTCCCTGACTCCCGAGCAACGCGCCGAACTGGCCGCCGAGCGCATCCTCGCCCTGCCGCACTCGGCGCTGGGTCTGCCGCTCGACATCGCCGAGCTGCGGGTCGATTCGCTGGAGGGCTTCAGCTTGAGCGTCGCCGGACGCCTGCTCTTCACGATCTACGAAGAGGACGTCGACCCGACCGGCGACGCGACGCTCGCCGAGACCGTCGAGCACGCGCGCGTCGCGTTGGGCCAGGTCTTCGAGGCGCGCGAGCAGCAGCGCAGCCTTCCGCTGATCGCGCGCGGCGTCGGATTGGTCGTCGGCGCGACGCTGCTCGTTGCCGCGCTGCTCTGGGGCATCGCCTACCTCCGCGGCGCCTCGGTCAAGCGCATGCGCGTAATGACCGCGCGCAGCGAGCGCTTGCGAGTGCGGAACATCGATCTGCGGCCGTACTTCGGCGTGGCGATCGAGCGCCTGATCGGACTGGTCAACTTCGTCGCGATCTGCGGCGTGCTCTACGTCTGGATCGATTTCAGTCTGGGCTGCTTTCCGTACACCGAGCCGTGGAGCCACGCGCTCTCCTCCTACTTCGGCGGACTGTTCCTCTGGGTGTTCGAGGGGATCATCGGCGCGGTGCCGAATCTCGTGATCGTCGTGATCATCTTCTCGATCACGCGCGGCATCACGCGGACGATCACGATGATCGTCGCGCGCGTCGAGCGGCGCGCCGAACGTGCGGAGGGCGTCGCGCCCGAGTCCGTGCGCGCCACGCGCCGGCTCGCGGTCGTGATCCTGTGGATCTTCGCCGTCGTGCTCGCGTACCCGCACCTGCCCGGCGCCAACAGCGACGCCTTCAAGGGCATCAGCGTGCTGCTCGGCCTCATGATGTCGCTCGGCTCGGCCGGTCTGGTCAACCAGGTGATGAGCGGCTTTGTCGTCCTCTATTCACGTTCCGTTCGCAGCGGAGAAGTCGTGCGCATCGGCGACATCGAGGGACAGGTGACGGACCTCGGACTGCTCACGACGCGCGTCCTCAAGCCCAGCGGCGAGGTCGTCTCGATCCCGAACGCGGTCGCGGTCACGCAGCCGACGATCAACTACAGCCGCGGTCCGGGGGAAGGGCGCGCGGTGGGGACCGTGTCCGTGACGATCGGATACGACGTGCCCTGGCGTCAGGTGCGCGCGTTGCTCTTGCTCGCCGCCAAGCGCACCGAGGGGATCACCGTCGATCCGGCGCCGCGCGTGGCGCAGTCGGAGCTGACCGATTGGTATGTGAAGTACGACCTGATCGTTCTCGCCGAGGACGGCAAGCAGCGCGCCGCCGTGTTGTCGCGCTTGCACGCCGCGATCCAGGACGCGTTCAACGAGTTCGGCGTGCAGATCCTGTCGCCGCACTTCGTCGCCCAACCCGCCGCGCCGGTGCTCGTCCCGCGCGGGCAGGAAGAGCCCGAGCCCGCACCGCGCTTCCGCTTCGCGAAGGAGGCACCGCCCGCGTCGTTCGACCCGGTCGAGAAGGCGGCCGAGGAGCGCGCACAGCGCGCCGCCGAGGAGGCCGCCAAGGCCGAGCGCGTGCGCATCCGCGCCGAGCGCGACGCCGAGGAGGAGAAGGCGGCCGAGGCGGAGAAGAACCGCGACGCCGCGCAGGTCGACGAGGAAGCGGACCGGAAGAGCGCGCCGGCGGGCTGACTCAGGGGCGCGCGCGCACCCAGGCGTCGAGCGCGTCGACGACCGCGGCCGCGATCGCGTGGTTCGTCGCCGGCCGCGGGTGCACGCCGTCGAAGAAGATGCGCTTTGGCAGGGCGTTCTTCGCGAGCTCGCGCACGATGGGAACCGCGTCGACCAGGCTCGGCGGCGTCGTTTCGCCGCGCTCCCGGGCGAACGCGAGCTGCTCGTTCTGGAACGCGGTGTAGCCCTCGGTCGCGAGGTTCGCGCGGTTCGCGCCGACGAGCAGGAGCAGCGCGCAGCCGCGCTCGTCGGTCGCCGCGGCGACGCGCCGCAGCAGCTCGCCGAACTCCTCGGGTAGGAGGCGTGGCCGCGCGGCGTCCTCGGCCGGCTCGCCGGACGTGCGCGCGTCGCGGGCGCGCCAGAGGATCTGGCACAGCCGACTCCAGCGCAGCGCCGGCGGCGGGACCGAACGGCGCCGCGCGCGATCGTGCTCGAGGTCGCCGATGCCGTCCCAGTCCTGGTTCCCGTTCCATCCGAAGCTCAGCACGACGAGGTCGGGCTCGTAGCCGAAGCCGTCACGCTCGAGGAGCCGCCAACCCTGGAACAGGCTGTAGCCGGGCACGCCCGCGTTGATGCATTCGATGCGCTTGTCGGGGAAGCGCGCGGCCAGGCCTTGCTCGACCTGCTCGGCGACCGTGTCGGAGGGGCGCACCTGGTACCCGAACGTGCACGAATCGCCGAGGAACAGGATGCGGAGCTCGTTCTCGGCCTTGGGGCCGATCTCGTGGTCCTCGCGCAGGCCCGCGCCGTTCGCGATCAGCCCGAACATCGGCCACGCATCGTCCGCCATCTGCGCGTTGCGCCGCAGGCGCCAGAAGAGGTCGGGGTCGCTCTCGAACAGGTCGTCGAAGACGACGCCCTTGCCGTCCGAGGTGACGCACTCGAACTGCCTCAGGCGCAGCGACGGAGCGCCGGACGGTTCCTCTTCGATCGGGACGAGGAGACGGACCGCGACCTCGGCGAGGAGGAGGAAGGCGGCGAGCGCGGCAACCCCGACGGTCAGGCGCGCGCGCACTCCCGGACGTGCGGCCGGTGCGGACATACGGTCGAGAGGTTAGCCGCTCGTCGCCGGAGGTCTAGCCCGGGTGATTCATGAGGCTTTGCCGAGATCGGACGCAGCTGCGCGTCAGATCAGCGCTTCGCGACCGAAGCGCGTGGAGGCGACCTTGACGGGTCGTCGAACCCGGTGAGGAAGGGAAGCGTTGATCTGGCGCGCAGCTGCGTCGATTTCGGTGAAGGCTCATGAATGATCCGGGCTAGCTCGCGCGCGCGCGGACGCGCCCGGTTTCTTCCACGCGCGGCTGTGGTCAAGCCGACGCACGTCGGGTACACCTCATGGCTCGAAGCCGTCGACGCGGGACCGCCGGAGCGCGTCGCGCTCGGGCTCGCACGCCGCATGAACCACCCTCACGACAAACCCGCCGGCCATGGGTCGAGTGGGCGTCGCTCGCCCGCACTCCGGGCACGACAGCGCCTCGGCAAGTACCGCGTCAGGCGCAAGATCAGCGAGGGCGGGTTCGCGGAGGTCTACGAGGCGGACGACACGATCGAGGGGATTCGCGTCGCGCTACGCGTTCCGCGTCCCGACATCGTCGACGACGACCTGCTCGCGAGCTTCCGCAAGGAGGTCCGACTCCTCGCGCGCTTCGAGCACCCGAACGTTCTGCCGGTGAAGAGTGCGGACGTCATCGACGGGCTGTTTGTGATCGCGACGATGCTCGGCGAAGAGACGCTGGGGGACGCGCTCGAGCGGCGCCTGACGACCGGTACGATCCTCGACTATGGCGAGCAGCTGCTCCTCGCCGTGTCGCAGGCCCACGAGCACGGCGTCATCCACTGCGACATCAAGCCGGACAACCTGATCCTGTTCCGCGGCGGACGCCTGCGGTTGACGGACTTCGGCATCGCCAAGGTCACGCTCGGAACGATCCTCGCCTCCGGGTCGGGAACGATCGGGTACCTCGCGCCCGAGCAGGCGCTCGGCCGACCGACCGTGCGCTCGGACGTCTTCGCGACCGCGCTCGTGTTCTGGCAGATGCTGTCGGGTCAAGTGCCGGAGTGGCCCTTCGATTGGCCGCTGCCCGGCGCCGATCGCGTGCGCCGTAAGGTGCATCCCGAGCTCGTCGATTGGATGCGGCGCGCGCTCGAGGTCGATCAGCGCGCGCGCTTCCGCGATGCGACGCAGATGCTCGTGGCGTTCCGCCGGCTCAAGTCCGCGGGCAAGCTGCTGCTCGCGAAGTCGCAGCGCAAGGCGAAGTCGAGCACCGAGACCAAGGACTGGCGCGTCGTGCGACGGAAGAGCTTCGATCGCCGGTACCGTGGAGCCCTCGGGCTGGTGCACGAGTGCTCGCGCTGCGGCGGCAGGCTCAGCGAAGCGATGAAGGGTTGCCCGTGGTGCGGCGTGAGCCCGAAGCGCTATCGCGGTCCGACGCACATGCCCGCCCGTTGCTCGCGTTGCGGTCGGGGACGCAAGGCGGATTGGCGCTTTTGTGCTTGGTGCTACGGCGCCGGATTTCCGACCGTGTCCGCACGCAGCTACTCCGACCGGCGCTACACGACGCGCTGTACGAGTCCCGGCTGCGGCAAGGACCTCATGCCCTTCATGCGCTACTGCCCGTGGTGTCGCGTCCGAGTGCGCAAGCGCTGGACGTTCGATGGCGCGGACGGTCGTTGCCACAAGTGCAGCTGCGGTGTCGCGAAGGAGTTTTGGAAGTGGTGCCCCTGGTGCGTCACGAAGCTCCGAGGGCGTCGGTGATCGAACCCGAAGCCCGACTGCTGGCGGGTCTCGTCGAATTCGACGAGGAGATTCACTGGTCGGGCTTGGGTGACGTCGTCCTCTATTCGCGTCGGTCGCCCGAGAAGTCGACGAGCAACGAAGACGCCGCGCTCGCGGTGCGCCTGACCGAGGAGCGAGGCGTCGTCGCCGTCGCCGACGGAGTGGGCGGGCAGCCGGCGGGGGAGCGCGCGTCGGCCGAGGCGCTCGCCGCGTTGCAGCGCGCGCTCGAGGAGAGCGTTCGCTCGGGCGAGTCGCTGAGCGCGGCGGTCCTGCGCGGCATCGACCGCGCCAACGACGCGGTGATGGCGCTCGGCACGGGCAGCGCGACGACGCTCGCGGTGATCACGGTCGAGGGAACCAACGTGCGCGCGTATCACGTGGGCGACTCGGGC
The DNA here is from genome assembly GCA_029259605.1 of Planctomycetota bacterium. Taxonomy (GTDB): domain Bacteria; phylum Planctomycetota; class UBA1135; order UBA1135; genus OFTM281. The sequence goes on from JAJDEV010000031.1 coordinate 12,006, forward strand.
GTGCTCGGGTTCGGCGGACGCGGCAAGGTCAAGCTCGAGACGATCGCGCACTCGCCCGTCGGCTACGGCGTGGAGGCGGGCTTGATCGCGACGAGCGAGGCGATGCAGCACAAGGAGCGGCACTTCGTCTCGAACGTCGTCGGCGAAGAGGACATGCACATCGGCGTCAGCTCCTCGCTCACGCTGCGCCCGCGGGATCGCGTGCTGCTCGCGAGCGACGGGCTCTTCGACAACGCGACCGTGGACGACATCGTCGCGGCCGTCCGCAAGGGCGCGCCGCAGGAGGGCGTCCGCACGTTGGGTGCGGCGTGCAACGCGCGCATGCTCAACGGCGGGCACGCCGATGACATGACGATCGCGGTGTATCGCTGCGCGGCGCCCGAGCGCTGAGAACTGACGGGGGACGCGCCACGCGCCCCCCGTGGTTGTCGACGCCGCGTTAGAGCTCGTCCTCGATCATCGGATCGGGGGCCGCGTAGGCGTCGGGCGGCGGCGGGATGCGCAGGATCCCCTTCTTGATGTCTCGGTCGCGCATGCGCGCGCGGTGCGAGGACCGCTCGAACAGGTCGCGTTGCCAACGGTCCACGTCGAAGCTGAAGCGCGGCTCGTCGTCCTCGTCGGTCTCTTCCCGAAATCGCAGAGCCATCGGCTCGTCGTCTTCGAGGTTGTCGAGTTCGTCCCAGCGTTGCCGCTGCCGGTATTGGTTCTTCTTCTTGCCCACGAGGTTCTCCTTTGAACATCAAGAGGGACTCAGTCTTGCGACTTTGGAAGGCTCGCTCCTTCTGACCTCAAACTTGACATGAAGTAGCTTGACGTCAAGATAGTGGCTCGGCCAAATCCGGAGAAAATCTCGATGCGAACCCAGAAACGATCGACCGTCCCTCGAACGACCGGCAAACGCGACGAGGTCGACGAGATGCTGATCCAGTGGCGTGAACAGCGTCCCGACCTGGACCGCTCCGGGATGGCCGTGGTCCTGCGCATCCTGAAGGTCGCGGGGACGCTCTCCGAGCGCCTCAAGGACACCCTGGCGCCCGCTGGGCTGGCGCCCTGGGAGTACGACGTCCTGTCGGCGCTGCGGCGCGCCGGAAAGAAGGGCGGGCTCACGCCGACCGAGCTGTGTGCGTCCGCGCAGCTCACCACCGGCGCCATGACCCATCGCCTCGATCGGCTCGAGGCGCGTGGGCTCGTCCGGCGCCGCGCCGACGGCGGCGACCGGCGGAGCGTGAGAGTCGCGCTGAGCGCGCGCGGGTTCGCGCTGGTCGACGGCATCGTCGGCGCACGCATGGAGGACGCGGCGGAATCCCTGGCGTCGTTGAGCGCGAAGGAGCGCACAGAGCTCGCCCGGCTGCTGCGCCTGGTCAATCGCGGGTTGCGCACATCGTCCTAGCCCGGGTTCTTCATGAGGCTTTGCCGAGATCGACGCAGCTACGCGCCAGATCAGCGCTTCACGACCGAAGCGCGTGCAGGCGACCTGGACGGGTCGTCGAACCCGGTGAGGAAGGGAAGTGCTGAGATGGCGCGTAGCTGCGTCGATCTCGGTGAAGCTTCATGGATCGCCCGGGCTCGCGTTCGCGTCGGGTGAATCGCTGCGGTGCGCGGTGCGCGCGGGGTATCCTCGCCGCGCGGCGTCCGGTCGTCGCGGACGTACCCCAGACCTCCTCGAGCGAACGAACATGAGAGTCCTGCTCCGCCTCGCTGCCGTCGCCTCGCTCGCGTTGCCCGTCGCCGCGCAGGGCGAGCTCGCGGGCACGTGGCGCTTCGACCTCGTGGTGCCCGGCGCGATCGAGCTCGATCCGTGCTGGCTCGCGATCGCTTCCGACGGCGACGGCTACGACCTCTCGCTCGACACGCCGCAGGGCAGGCTCGACGCTGCGGGTGTGCTCGACGCCGGCGCGGGCGTCGTGCGCTTCGAGGGGCAGATCGACGCGGGGGCAGATCGACGCGGGGGCCGTCGAGATCGCGCTGCGGCTCGAGGGCGACGCGCTGGTCGGTCGCTTCGTCGGCCCCGAGCGCGAGTTCGCCTTGCGCGCGACACGCGGCACGCGTCCGACGCGCCCCGCCCGCCCCGTCGTCGATTTCGCGAAGGAGCGTCCCGAGGTCCTGACCCTCGACGGCTTGCCCGACGAGTTCGCGCAGCAGGCGCGCCTCTGGATCGTCGACGCCGTCGAGTCAGGCGACATCGTCGGGTTGTCGGCCGCCTTCGTCGTCGCGGGCGAGGTCGCGGACGTGCGCAGCTTCGGTTGGGAGGACTACCACGAGGACGTGCCCGCGAGCGACACGACGATGTACCGCTGGGCATCGATCAGCAAGCCGTTGACCGCGGTTGCCGCGCTCCAGCTCGTCGCGCGCGGAGCGCTCGACCTCGATCGCGACGTGCGCGCGTACGTACCCGAGTGGCCGGAGAAGGCGCACGTCATCACGGCGCGGAAGCTGCTTTGCCATCAGGCCGGCGTCGTGCACTACGACATGCGACCGCGCACGCTGAGAACGTACGACACTGCGCACCCGTGGGCAGACGCGATCCTGCGACTCGACATGTTCAACGAGTCGGACGTCAAGTTCGAGCCGGGCACGCGCTACGCGTACTCGACGCCCGGCTTCGTGTTGCTCGGCGCCGTCGTCGAGCGCGCGGGCGCGCAGTCCTTCGTCGAGCAAGTGACCGCGCGCACGTGCGCGCCGCTCGGCATGACGACGATGCAGCCCGACTACCAGTGGGTGGACATCGCGCACCGCGCGACCGGGTACCAACGCGACGGCGATGCGATCGTTCGGTCGGACGACGACAACATCGCCTGGAAGTTGCCGGCGGGGGGCTGGGTTTCGAGCGTGACCGACCTCGCGCGCTTCGGTGCGGGGCTGATCGGCGGCGACATTCTCACGGAGGAGTCCCGCGCGCTGATGTGGGAGGAGCAGCGTCTCGCGGATGGGCGAGGCACCGGCAAGGGGCTCGGCATCGGCGTCGGAACGGTGGGGGGCGAGCGCGCGGTCTTTCACTCGGGAGGCCAGAACAAGGCGTCGACCTATCTCGTGTGCGCGCCGGAACGTCGCTTGGCCGTCGCGCTCATGTGCAACACGCAGGGCATCTCGCTGCGCGGACTCGCCGAACGCTTGCTGGCCGCGATGATCGAGCGCGGTCTTTAAACGCAGCGCGCCGGACATCCGCCCGGCGCGCTCGAAGTCCAGGGACTCGGCGGAACGTCAGTTGATCTTGAAGTCCACGTCGACGCGCGCGCGGAACGGATCCTCGACGTCGTCGGCGTCCGACTGCAAGACCCAGGCGCGGATCGCGACGCGTTCGCTGACGATGCGACGCACGCCGGCAAGGATGCCGGTCATGCCCATTCCCGTGCCCGTTCCGCTGATCGGCGTGTCGTCCTGGGCCGCCGGGCTGAACACCGCGTTCGCGTCGAAATCGCAGAACGCGAGGAAGTAGGAGTAGTCGCCGGGGTTCCGCTGACCGAACTCGATGCCCGCAGCGAAGCCGGTGTCCTCACCGGAGTCGTCGTCGAGGTTGTTGACGAACTGGAGGAACCCGACCTGGCGGTCGAGCGGGCCGCCCTCGTGCTGGGCCGCGAGCCACGTGTCCCAGACCGTGAAGTCTTCGTCCAGGATGCCACCCGTCGCCGAGTTGCCCTGGTTGCCGAACGTGCCGTCGTCCAGGCTGCCGAACACGGAGAACGAGGTCGCGCCCCACAGCGTCGTGTTGTCGCCGACGGTGGTCTTGGCGTTCGCTTGCACGCCGATCACGCTCGGGTCGTTGGCCGCGCCGTTCTCCTGCAGGACGTAGCCCGCCGCGCGAACGTCGAACTGCGTGTCGCCGTGGGTACCGAGGTCCCACACCGCGCTGACTCCGGCGGGCTGCACGTCGCCGTCCCACACGAACTCGCCGTAGACCGGCGGCCGCGAGTAGACGTGCGGCATCTTGCCGCCGCGCAGCGTGACGTTCTCGCACGACTGCCACTCGAGGAAGAAGCGATCGAGACCGACGTCCGCCGCCGCGAGGCCGTCGCTGCCGTCCCCGAAGTCCCAGTGCACGTTGTTGGCGTCGTTGCCGTCGGAGCGCGTGGTGAGCCGGGCGTGCGCGGTCAGCCCGTCCATGACGACGTACTTGCCGCTGACGCGGAAACGCATGCGTCCGCGGTGACGATCCTCGCCGTTCAGCTGGTCGAACGTGCTCTCGGCGCGCAGGCGACCGTCGGCGGAAAAGGAGAGGCGATCCCAGAGGCTGTCCTGGCCTGCGCCTTGGGCGACGGCGAGGAGAAGAAGCGGAGTGGCGAACATTGTGTCTGGTTGGAGGAGGTCCAAGGGGGACACGGAACGATCGACCCAACGCGATCGCTCTCGGGTAGGCGTTGCGAACTCTGACGGCGATCGCCAGCGGTTGCAACCGCTCCCATTCTCGAATCCGCGGTCGCCGCGGGTTCTTACGGAAGGAGGAAGCACGCGGCTTCCTCGGCGTTGCGGACGAACAGACGGTTGCCGACGACGACGGGATGGTTCCAGGTCTTGCCGTCGAATGCTTCGAATCGCCCGAGTTCACGGTGTTCCGCCGGATCCGCGGCGAGCAGGACGACCTCGCCGCTCTCCGCTGTGATCAGCAACAGCTCCGACGCGCGGAGCGCGAGCACTTGGCCCGCGCCGTAGCGTCCCTCCTTCCAGCTGCGACGGCCCGAATCGAGATCCACACACGTGAACCGCGCGCCGTCGAATCCGAACGCGTAGTTGCCGAGCACGACGAAATCGTTGAAGTCGCCCTCGAGATCGCGCGAGGTCCAGAGCTCTTCCGCCGTCCACGTGTCGCCGGTCGTGAGGCGCAGCCGTCGCGTCCCAAATCCCGCCTCGGTCGGCACCAAGATGTCGTCGCCGACGCGATGCGGCTGGAGCGCGCGGTACTGCATCGACTTCCATTCGTACGTGAGCAGCGTCTTGCCGTCCGTGGCATCGAGGATGTCGAGCCCGCGGTTGGAGAGCATGAGCACGGCGTCCGTTTCGCCGAAGCGTTCGAGCTGCGGTGAGCTGTACGAATGACTTCCGGCGGGCGCCGACCACGCGAGCTCGCCCGACTCGACGTCGAATGCCAACACGCCCATGTCGTCCGGGCCGCCGGCGTGCACGATGACGAAGCCGTTCGCGACGAGCGGCGACGACGTGAAGCCCCAGTCGGGTGGGGGACAACTCGCGACGTCGGTGAGCTGCGCTTCCCAGCGCACGGCTCCGGTCGCCGCATCGAGCCGCGCGAGGTTGCCGGCGGCGCCCAGGACGTAGAGCGCGTCGCCTGCGAGCGTCGGCGTCGCGCGCGGCCCGGGTCCGCCGAGCGGATCGTCGAAGCGCGCTTCGACGGCGCGCATCCAAACGCGCTCGCCCGTGCGCGCGTCGAGGCACGTCGTCGTCTCCTCCGCGCCGCGCTGCTCCTGCGTGAACAGGTGATCGCCGGCGACCGCGAACGACGACCAACCGGGCCCGACGCGGATGCTCCATTCGCGCTGCGGAGGCGTGCTCCAATCGCTCGACAGGCGCACCGTCGACTCGGCCGGCGTCCGGCCGTCGCGCTGCGCGCCGCGGAAGCCGGGCCACGCAGGGGACGAGAGGTCGATCGTCGCGGTGGTCGTGGACTCGGCCACGGGGCTCGGTTCCTCCGCGAGCATCACGCTCTCGCTCGTCGGGACCCAGCGCGGGTAGAGATCGAACTGGAAGTCGCCGCGCAGCCCTTCGCTGCGCACGAGCGTGGTCGGCGCGAACGCGAGCACCGCGCCCACGACCGCGCCCGTCGCCCACATCGCAGGCCGGCGGCGTGAGCCGATCAAGGCGCCGAGCGCGAAGCCCACGCAGCCCATCGGAATCGAGAGGCTGAACATCATCGGCCCGACGACGGACGGGTCGGACACGGCGCCGGTCGCGAAGAGCGCCACGAACCAGCCGACGAGACCGCCGAGGCGCTCGCGCCAGGACGCACGGCGTTGGAACAGCCACCACAGCAGGACGCCGAGGCCGCACAGCGGCGGGCCCAGGGCACCCAGCATCCACACGCCCGCCGGAGGGTCCTCGACCCAACCGGGGAGCCGCCACAGGACGACCATCGCGGCGAGCAAGGTGAGCGGAATCCTGAGGCGGAGCGGCGCTCGCTCGTTCGCGTCGCGGGTTGCGGTCGTGTTGGGGGTGTCCATCGCTGGAGTGACGTTAGTGAACTGACTTCCTCGGTGTTGCCCCCATCACCGTAATTCTGGCCTAGCACGGCAACCAACGCCGGTTTGCGCCGGTCTTCCACGGACCACCCTCAACCCAGGGCTCCGCCAAGGAAGACGCAAACCATGTTTCAACCCCCACGCTGTCCGTACCGCTCCTGCTCCCAGCACCGCAAACCCGCCGCGAAGTTCTTTCGCAAGCACGGCAGCTATCACCCGCGGTGTCGTCGCCGTCCGGTCCCGCGCTTTCGCTGCAAGAGCTGCCGACGGACGTTCTCGCGTCAGACGTTTCGGGTGGACTATCGAGACAACCGACCGGACGCCAAC
>JAJDEV010000301.1 GCA_029259605.1 Planctomycetota bacterium
GCTGCGCCGCGTGTACGCACGGCGCGCAGCGAAGCGGCGCGTGCCGTGCAGCGGGGTGGAGCTCCGCGCGTGAATCGGTAGCACCCGCAGGTCCGCAACACGCGGGCGCAGCGAGGCTGTGTTGGGGCGGCGCGTTAGCGCCTTGCGGTAAACGGTGGGGACGTGCCCGAGTCCCCGAACCGAGCGTTGTCGCCGGTCGAAGTGCCGGAGACTGCCGCATGCCGTTGCACCAGCGACCAGCCGAGACGCGGGCGGTCGCGCTCGCGCTCGCGCGTGGTGCGGGAAGCGCGAAAGCGCGGTCGCATCCACGCCCGGCGAAACCAGCGTGCGCCGCGGACTGCGCCGTACGCAGGTCCGGCGTGTGGCTCCGAGCCGGCGCCGTGCTTTCGCGCACCAACGAACCGCGCACCGTGCTCCCCCCACGACGCGCCAGGCTTCGCCTGAGCGCGCGCTTCCGCATGGCTGGTCGATGGCGCAACTCGCCCGCGTGCGCCTCCAGCGCTTCCACACGCCCAGGGTGTCGGTGCGCGACGACGGCGAGCACGGACGGCGCGGGAATCCCCGCGCGGAGCGTCGCACCGCGCCTCTCACCCACTCGCGCCCCACGCCGTTCCGCGGCGGCCGGCCGCGCGCGTTGCGTGCGGGGCCGGCCGTGCGGTGCGGGTGGGCTCGGCGGGCGGCGCCGCGATCAGGGTTGCTGCACCGGCGAGCTCGTGTTGAGCCCGACCCAGAGCAGCGGGGAGAGCGGGCCGACCATCACGAGGTCGCGCAGCTGGTCGCCGTTCAAGTCGGCGAGTTCGATGTCGAGCGTGTAGAACGGCACCGGCAACTCGCCGTTGCCTCCGGGGATGACGCTCGGGAACGCGCCGGTTCCGTCGCCGAGGGCGGCGCGGAACTCGCCACCGGACGTCGCCACCAGAATGTCGAGGTGCAGGTCGTTGTTGATGTCGGCGGCGTACACGGCGGCCGGGCCCGGAGCGATCGCGAGGGGCTCGGCGTTGAACGACAGGTTGCCCTGGTTCATCAGCACCAGCACGTTCGAGCCCGACAGAAGCGTCTGGCCGACGACCATGTCCGGCAGTCCGTCCTCGTTGAAGTCGCCCAACGAGATGCCGTCCGAGGCGCTCGGGATGATGTGGAACTCGTCGACCGCGAGCATCCCGGTGCCGTCGCCCCGCAGGATCGCGATGATGAAGTCGGTGACGGTCTCGCCGAAGACGGCGGCGTCCACGAATCCGTCAGCGTCGAAGTCCATCGCGACGCAGCCCTCGGGCTTGAACGCGACGGGCAGCTCGGGCATCGCGACGAGGCTGCCGCCGCCGGTGTTCGCGAGCACTTGCACGGAGTTGCCGGTGGAGTTGGCCACGATGACATCCGGCAGCGCGTCGTCCGTGAAGTCGGCGATCGCGATCCCCGCGGGACCGCTACCGACCGCCGTCACTTGCGTCGGCAGCGGATCGACGAAGTTGTCGATCGCGCCGTTGTTGCGATAGAAGCGAATCTCGTCGAGCGCTTCGACCGAGGTGATCACGTCGAGCAATCCGTCCATGTCCATGTCGGCGATCGCGAGCACGCCGGGTCGCTCGTTCTCGGTCGGCATGAGCGGGAGCACGACGCGCGCTTCGAACGAACCGTCCGCGCCGCCCTTCATGAACGAGATCCTGCGCTGCTTCTGGGACACGACGACCGCGTCGTCCGCGCCGTCGTTGTCCAGGTCGGCGAGCTTCACGCCGCGCGGAGCATCGAGGCCCGTGCGGTAGCCGCGTGCGCCGCGGAACACACCGCTGCCCACACCGGTCAGCATCGAGATCCCGAAGGCGTTGCCGCAGAGCAGATCCGGAACCAGGTCGCCGGGGAGGAGGATGACGTCGATCGCGCGCGGGACGGGGCCGACGTTGTAGTGGACGGGCTCGCCCCAGGCCATCGGCCCGGTGCCCGGTCGCACTTGGATGGAGCTCTGATTCAAGAGCGTGGCGACCGCCTCCGCGAGACCGTCTCCGTCGAGGTCCGGGAAGATCAGCGAGGTGGTCCTGCCGCCGAACTCGAGGTGGATCGCCTGCGAGAGACCGGCCGCGTCGCCCTTGAACAGGTAGACGCTGTCCGCGCCGCGCTGCGCCACGGCGATGTCGTCGAAAGTGTTCGCGTCGATGTCGCCGACGTTGTCGACGATCGGCCGGAAGACCGGCGACATCACGAGGCCGGCAGCCGCGAACCCGTTCGGGGCCCCGGCGTCGCGGCCGTAGTGCACGACGCGATCGGGCTCGCCCACGATGAAGACCTCGCCAACGACGAGGTCGAGCGCGCCGTCCCCACCGAGGTCGATCGCGGCGATGCTGAACGGGCCGCCGACGGCGCCGAGGTTCGAGGACTCGAGCGAAGCCGTCTCGACCAGCGCGAAGGCGTTGAGACTCATCACCGAAACGCGGTGCTCGTCTCGGAGCGCGACGAACAGCTCGTCCGGTCCGACATCACCGACGGTGCCGCTGATCGGCGCCACCGCGATGTCGATCGGATCGGCGGCCAGGACCGCCGTGTGCGGAGCGGCGGTGAACTCACCGACGCCGGGTCCCTGCAGGAACACCTGCACGCTCATGGAGCCGGTGCCGAGGTACTCCTGGTTCGCCACGGCGATGTCCGTCGAGCCGTCGCCGTCGAAGTCGCCCGTCGCCAGTCGCCACGCGTGCCCCATCGTCGCCAGCTGCGCGATGGTCGAGAACGTCCCGTCCGGGTTGCCGAACGCGAGCGAGATCTGCATCGGAAGGAAATTCGTCTCGACGAGGTCCTCGATCCCGTCCGCGTTGAGGTCGGTGTGCAGGACGTCCCCGATCGAGTTCGAGCCGAGCGCGATCTCACGGCGCAGGCCGAAGTCGACCTGCAGCACGGGGCCGGTCGTCGGTCCGGAGATTCCGATCGTCTTGGCCTTGCCGCCCGCATCGCAGGACGCGAGGGCGGAGAGCAGGAGGAGCGACCCTGCTTGGAGGTTCCTGGAGAACGGCGAGCGTTGCTTGTTCGGTTCGATCATCACGGGGGGAAGGCTCGCCGGAAGAGCGAGCCGCTGTGGGCGCTAGCGAGGGCGCGGACGTCGGTATCGATGTCCCCGCACGAAAAGGAGTCCACCGGAACCCTACCCTACGGACGGGTCCGGATGCCGCGCTCCCGACTTCTTCGACGCTCCGGGGCGCCTCAGCGTACGTTCAGCGCGGCGAACCGAGGTACAGGCGGATCTTCTCGACGTAGCCCGTCGCGCTCTTGGAAATCGCTTCCACCTCGGCGTCGGTGACGTCGCGCAGGACCTTGGCGGGCACGCCGGCCACGAGCGTACGCGGCGGAACGACGAACCCCTCACGCACGACCGCACCGGCCGCGACGATCGAGCCGGCTCCGACGACGGAACCGCCGAGCAGGATCGCTCCCATCCCGATGAGGCAGCCGTCCTCGACGCGCGCGCCGTGCAGGACGCAGCGATGTCCGATCGTCACGTTCGCGCCGATGACGTTCGGCGTGCCGGTGTCGGCGTGGATCATCGTCAGGTCCTGGACGTTCGTCCGCGCGCCGACCGTGAGCGGCGCATCGTCGCCGCGCACGACGCACCCGAACCAGATCCCGACGTCCGCGCCGAGCGTCACATCGCCGGTCACCGTGGCGTTCGTCGCACGAAATGCGCCGCCCTCGAGCGGCACGAACAAACCTTCTCGGGGGAACAGAGTCATGAGGGAGACGACGCTACCAAGTCCTGCGCGTAGAGCGCCATGGCGAGCGTCGCGGCGTTGTGCAAACCGTGCGCGACGAACGGCGCGGCCAAGCGCCCCGTCCGCACCTGCAGCCAGCCGAGTAACAGCGCGAGCGCGAAGACCGGCCCCGCCGCGGCGGCGCCGTGCAGCGAGCCGAAGACGAGCGCCGTGATGACGACCGCCGGCGCGGCGCCGACGCGCGCCGCGAGCGCGGCCTGCAGGAAGCCGCGAAACAAGAGCTCCTCGAGGAACGGCACGATCAGCGTGGCGAAGAGAGACGCGATCCACAGGTCGCGCCCGCGCAGGGCGAGGATGTGCTGCAGGACCTCCTGCTGGTCGAGCTCGACGCCGACGGCGCGCGCCACGATCGGCCAGGCCACGACCACCGCGAAGAGGAACGGCAGCGCCGCGACGTAGGCGCTGAAACCGAAGACCGCCGCAGGCCCCTGCCCGCGCGCACCGATTCCGAGCGCTCGCGTCCCCGCCGCGTCCGAGCGCGCGGCGATCGCGACGCACGCCACGCCGGTCAGCGCGAGGACGACGGCGGTGCGCACGAGGCCGTTGACGCCCTCGGACGACGTGATCGGATCGAGGGCGCCGACGAGAATGTTCGCCGCGAAGAACACGAGCAGGACCTGAGCGACGCCGAGCGCCCCCCACCGTGCGCGCGGCAGTTCAGCCATCGACCTCGGCGCGAGCCGCGCGCCGTACGCGCGCAGAAACGCGAACGCCATCGCGGTCGGCACGAGCGCGAGCGCCAGCTGCCAACCGAAGAGCTCGTACAGCTCGGGCTCCTCGAGGAGTGCCAAGCTACGCGCCGCTGGTCGTCGTCGCGTCCGTGCGCGTCGCGGGCCGCGCCGCGGGTTGGATCAAACCGTCCGTCGGAGACGACGCGTTCGCGTAGAGCTTGCGCGGGATGCGTCCCGCGAGGAACGCGTTGCGGCCGGCGCGGCACGCGTCGCGCATCGCCGCCGCCATGCGCAACGGTTCGCGCGCCGAAGCCACACCGGTGTTGAGCAGCACGCCTTCGACGCCGAGCTCCATCGCGAGCGCGACATCGCTCGCCGTCCCGACACCGGCGTCGACGATCACGGGCACGGTCACGAGCTCGCGCACGATGCGGATCGCGTTCGGGTTCAGGATGCCCTGCCCGGAACCGATCGGCGAACCCGCCGGCATGACCGCGGTCGCGCCGGCCTCCTCGAGCCGCACACACAGGCGTGGATCGTCGGACGTGTAAACGAGCACCTCGAAGCCGTCCGCGACCAGCTCGCGCGTCGCGTCGAGCGTGCCGATCGGATCGGGCAACAGCGTCTGCGTGTCGCCGAGCACTTCGAGCTTCACGAGGTTCGTGTCCAGGATCTCGCGCGAGAGCCGGGCCGTGCGAACCGCGCTCTCCGCGTCGTAGCACCCCGCCGTGTTCGGCAGGATCGTGTAGCGCTCGCGATCGATGTGATCGAGCAACGACTCCCCCGCCTTCGGGTCGAGGTTGACGCGCCGCACGGCGACGGTCACACACTCGGTGCCGCTGATCTCGAGTGCGCGTGCCGTCTCCTCGAACGACGCGTACTTGCCCGTTCCGAGGAACAGGCGCGAGGTGAACGAATGCTTGCCCAGGACGAACGGTGCGTCCACTTCGTGCGCTTCTCTCGGTGTACTCACGCCGCGCAGAATAGCAGATCAGCCGCCGCCGACGAGCGTCACGACCTCGACCTCGTCGCCATCGGCGAGAGGCGTCGTCGCGTGCGCCGCGCGCGGAACGAGCTCGCGGTTGCGCTCGACGGCGACCTGCTCGCGCGCGAAGCCCAGCTCCTCGACCAACCCGGCCACGCTGGTCCCGTCCGGAACCCCGCGGCGCTCCCCGTTCAGGCGGATGACGAACTCGGCCATGGTTCGATCACTTGCCGGCGCGCACGAAGGCGCACTTCAGGTAGTCGGACTCGGGCAGCGTCGCCAGAACCGGGTGGTCGGCCGCCGCGCCGGAGAAGCGGAAGATGCGCGCCTCGCGATGCGCGATCGACGACGCGTCGGCCAGGCACTGCGTGAACGTCTGGCGGTCGATGTTGTAGGAGCACGACGCGGTGACGACGACGCCGCCGACGCGGGCGAGCTCGAGCGCGCGCCGATTCACTTCGCGATAGCCGCGCACGGCGCCATCGGCCTCGCGCTTGTTGCGCGCGAACGCGGGCGGATCGATGATGACGAGGTCGTACTGTTCTTCCGCCTCGACACGCCGGCGCAGATCGTCGAGCGCCTTCACCTTCTCGAAGCGCACGCGGTCCGCCACGCCGTTGCGCTCGGCGTTGCGCAAGCAGCGTTCGCCGGCCGCTTCGGACTGGTCGAGGCACAGCACCGACTTCGCGCCGCGCAACGCGGCGCGGATGCCGAACAGACCGTCGTACGAGAAGACATCGAGCACCGCGCCTTCTCCGCGCGCGGCATACGTCGCCGCGTAGGCGCGGTTGTCGCGCTGGTCGAGGTAGTGACCGGTCTTGTGCCCGGCCGTCACGTCGACTTCGTAGACGAGGCGCGGCACGCCTTCGCCCTCCTCGACGATTTCGATCGCGTCGCCGCGCTCGCCCTTACGCCACTCCGTGCGCGGTTCGAGCGCCTCGTGGCGACGCACGGAACTGTCCGAACGATCGAACACGGCGCGGATCGGAAACGGAGCGATCTCCTCGATCAGCTCCTGCACGAACGGGAGCATCCGGTCGGACGCTTGGCAGCCGCTCTGCATCACGAGCACGTCGGCGTACCGATCCACGACGAGCCCGGGCACGCCGTCGGCATCGCCGGCGATCAGTCGGCACGCGCCATCCTCGGCGAGGAGTCCGGCGGCGGACCGCGCCTCGATCGCCTGGCCGACACGCGACGCCCAGAAGGCGCGGTCGGGTTGCGTCGCCGAGTCGGTGACGAGCCGCACCGCGATGCGTGAGTGCGTGCTGAACAGGCCCCACCCGAGCGGCGTGTTGTCGGGCGCGAAGACGGGCAGGAGCTCGCCCGGCTCGCCCGCACCCTCCGCGACGTCATCCGCGTAGATCCAAGGATGCCCGCGCAGCACCCGTCGTCGCCCGCGTCCGCTAATCGTGACCTTTCCCATAGTTCGGGGATCCTATCAGCCCGCAGCGCGAACGCTCGGTCTATCGCGATTCGTCGAGCCCGACCAGGCGCCGGAAGCCCGGATCGGAACGCAGATTCGCGAGGTCGGGGTCGGAGCGCGCCCATTCCATCTGGCGCTGTCGCGAGCCCGCGGTCGGGTGGTTCTCGTCGAACTCACGGCGCAGGAAGTCGAGCGCCTCACGCGTTTCACCGAGCAGCGCGTACGTGCAAGCCAGGTTGTAGTAGAGCGTCGGCGACGGTTGCACGCTGCGGAGTACGGCGCGCGCCTCGCGCTCGCGCCCCGAGCGCGCGCGGTAACACGCGCGCAGCACCTGCATGAAGTCGCGCTGGTCGAGCTCGAACGCACGTTCGAAGTAGTCGAGCGCGCGCTCGATGTCCCCCATGCGCACGTTCGCGTTGACCGCGAGCGACAGCAGCGCCGTCGCACGCCACGCCCGCAGGAGCGCGATCGTGCCGTCCGTACTCGGATCCGCCCCTTGCTCGAGGAACGTGTTCTCGAGCTCTTCCAGGCGTCGGACGGCGCTGAGCGAGACGCGCTCGGCGTCCTCGGCCAGGTCGTCGTCCATGTACGCCGAGCCGATCATCAGCTCGATGCGCGCGCTGGCCCACTCGGTCGACAGCGAATTGGCGCCGGCCAAGCCGTCGTGCAGCTGCGCGAGCATGCGCTCGCCGAGCGCGCGTGCCTCGGCCGAGCGGCCGTGCGTTCGCAACTGCGTGGCGAGCGTCAAGCCGTAGAGCGACAGCGACGACGTGCGCGCGACGAGGTCGTCGTACGCGGAAAGCAGCTGCGCGTCGGTCACCTCGGTTGCAGCACCGAGCGCGCGCAGGGCCTCCTCCTCGTCGCGCTCGCCCTGGCCCAAGCCGAACAACCGATTGCGCGCCATCGCTTGCGCGGCCTCGTCACCGGCGAAGCGGTTCAGGTCGCGACGGAACTTGCCCTCGAGCTCGGCGCGGAAGCGATGCATCAGCTCGAGCCGCGCCGGATCGCGCAGCGGACCGAACGGCTCCGTCGCCGGTGCGAAGCCCGCGACCTCGTACGGCGCGACGGTCGCGAGCACCGTGCCGAGCTGCGCGAGGAGCCCGAGGCCGCGCCCGTCGTTGAAGCGCTCGACCTTGCCACTGAACAGCACGAGCGGCCCGGGCGCCAGGTCGCGATCGAAGAGCGCGTCGATCGAGCTGACCGCGCCGAGCGCATCCGCGTCGGTCTGCACCATGAGCACGGATGCACGCAGCAGCGTCTCGTGCACGGAACGCACGAGCTCGACCACGATCGGGTCGGAGGGTTTCGAGCCCTTCGCGAGCAGCGTGAGCGCACGCCACGCGCGCTCGAGCGCGAGCAACTGCAAGCGGTCGACCATCAGCGCACCGCCGACGTGCGTGAGCCCGCCGTGCATGCGATCGAGCCGCTCGCGAAGGAGCTCGACGAGCAGCGCCTCGCCATCCTCGAACGCCCGCGCCGCGCGGTCGAGGTCGCCCAGCGCGAAGTGTGCCGCGCCGCGCAGGTGGCGCGCATAGAAGCTGAAGACCGCGGTCTCCTCGGGCGGTGCGAACGGCGCCACGTGTTCGAGTTCGACGGCGCGCGCGAGCGTGTCCTCGGCCGCGCCGCGTCCGGTCAGCGCGAGCGTCGCGCGCCGGTAGAGCAGCTCGTGGCGCGGAAGGCCCTCGTCCGCGAGCGCGGCGAGAATCGCGTCCGCGCGCCCGTGCTCGGCGAACTCGAAGAGCCGCGCCAAGAGGCCACGCAACGCGGCCGCGGCCGCCACGCGCACCGCCGCCGAAGGGTGGCGCGCGCCGGCGACGAAGGGCACGCGCTCGCGCCGATCGCTTCCCCCGCGCGCCACTTCGGCGAGCGCGGGGCCGTATCCGGCCAGCAGCGGCGCGAGGACGGCCGGATCGGCGCGCCGCGCCTCCCCGGAGAACATGGAGCGCACGCGCGCGAGCAGCAGCGCGCGCGCGCTCGAGAGCCCCGCGAAGGCGACCGCGACGTCCGGAGCATCCGCCGGATCGACGCGATCGAGCAGC
>JAJDEV010000302.1 GCA_029259605.1 Planctomycetota bacterium
GCCCGTTCCCGGAACGGTGGTCTCGTTCGGCGCCGCGGGTGGGAACGGAACCGAGCAGGGCGATGCCATCCTCGTCGACGCGAACGGGAAGATCCTCGTCGCCGGCGCGGGCGCGAGCCTCTCGAACAACGCCTTCACCGACATGGTCGTGTGGCGCTACAACGCCGACGGGACCTTGGATACGAGCTTCAACTCGATGGGCGCGATCCCCGGCATCTTCTCGTTCAACGGCGCGTCCGGAGGCGCCGGCAGCGAGTCGGCGTCAGCGCTGGCGATCGATGCCACCGAGCGCATCGTCGTCGCGGGCGCGCAGCAGACGATGAACGGTGTGGCCTTGGCGGTGTGGCGCCTCGAGTCCTCCGGCGTCCTCGACACGACGTTCGACCCAGGCGGCGGCGTTCCAGGACGCGTCAGCCTCGACCTGTCGTCCGACCACATCAACTCGGCGGAGGACCTCGTCCTCGATTCCAGTGGAAGGCTCGTCGTCGCCGGGTACAGCGGAACGAACCTGGTCGGCGACATGGTGCTCCTGCGCTTCCTCGCGGACGGGAGTCTCGACGCCACCTTCAACGCAGGCGGCCCCATGCCGGGCGTCGTGTTCCACAACGGCGCGGCAGGCGGGAACGCCGAGGACTTCGGCATCGCACTCGCCGCGGACGCCAGTGGCAGGCTCGTCGTCGCCGGCTCCAGCGAGCACGCCGCGGGCGACTTCGACCTCGCCGTCTGGCGCTACGACGCGAGCGGAACGCTGGACACGGCCTTCCACCCGAGCGGCGCCATCCCCGGAGTGGTGACGCACCACAACGCGGCCGGCGGCGCGGACGACGACTTCGGGACGAGCGTTGCCCTCGACGCCCTCGGCAACCTCGTCGTCGCGGGCACCAGCGTCAACCTGAAAGGCGTCGGGATGACAACGACGCGGATGACGCTCTGGCGCTTCGTTCCGTAGCGCGCCCCCGCAAGGCGGCCTAGCAGGCCGTGGTGAAACTCACGGCGTCGTCGAAGAAGGAGATTCGGTCGCGAGCCTCGTCGAAGCGACTCCCTTCGATGGAGTGCGCGTGAAGGGGACGGACGGGTTCCATCGGGTCGCGCCAGAGTTCCCGGCGTGGCGCAGGAATGTCCGGTCCGCGTGCGAGGCGAGACGGACGTCGCGACATGGACACGCACGGGGCAGGATCGTCGTTCGCCTCGCGCTCTCCATTCGAGGTCCCCGCCCCATGATCGAGATCCATCGCGCGCGCCGTCGAACCGGAGGAGTCGTCCTTCGGGTGGCCTTGGCTCTGAGTGCGACTGCGTGCGTTGGGCAGGCCCAGCTCACGGTCCGACGGAACCTGGGTGCCGTTCTGTCAGAGGAAGAAGGCACGGCCGCTGCGCTCGAGCGGTCGTTGAACGACTTCCTGACGGAGGCGCGCAACGGACGGTTTCCGACGGAGCTTGTCGACCCGGTGCAACTCGCGCGCTTCGGGTTCTTCTACGAGGGGCTGTCGGGAGCGGGGGCCGGACCCGACTTCGACGCGCCGACGGTGCTCCGCTCCTACACGCTCGACGGACACGCCTACGTCGTCACCGTCGCCTTCACGGGTGTGCGCGACGGCGCTCCGTTTCTCCACAAGGTGATCGAGTTCGAGGCCACCCCGTTCCAGGACGGCTACCGATTCTCGAGCCGTTTCGAGGCGGAGACCCAGGCGTTCCAGGTCCACAGGATCGGAGGCGTGACCTTCCACAGTCGCGGCTCTCTCGACTTGGAGAAGGCGAACCGGTTCAGCCGGTTCCGCGAGCAACTCGGTGAGCTCACGGGCACGCCTCCTGCACCCCTGGATTACTACTGCTTCGAGAGCCTCGGCGATCTGCTGAGGTCCTACGGCTTCGTGTTCGATTCAACGAAGTGCAATTTCCTCGGGCGTGACCTCGGGTTCGCCGACGACGAGGGGCGACGCTACGTCACCGGCACCGGCCGCGAGGACTACATCTTCGGGTACGTCGGTCCGTTCCTCGCGCAACGCCTCCCGGACGGCGGTGAGATGTACGGGCCGTTCGTGAACGGAATGGCGGCCTACTACGGAGGCTATTCACTCAGCGCCGACACGCTGGGAGACTTGAAGAGGCAGTTTCGCGAGACGCTGGAAGCAGACCCGGACGTCGACTTTCTCGCGGAGTTCCAGAAGGGCAGGGCGTCCTCCGTTCAGCGTCACTTCTCCTTCTATGTGATGTGCGCGTTCCTGTGCGAGGAGGCGATCGCCAGGCATGGATTCGAGGGTGCGTTGCGGTTGGCCTACTCGGGAAGCGGCGAGGGTCCGTTCTTCGAAGAGCTCGAAGAGCTCCTCGGCGTGAACGAGTCCAATTTTCACGCGACGATCGTGCGTCTGATCGCAA
This sequence comes from Planctomycetota bacterium, assembly GCA_029259605.1. GTDB lineage: Bacteria > Planctomycetota > UBA1135 > UBA1135 > OFTM281. The sequence goes on from JAJDEV010000302.1 coordinate 2,374, forward strand.
CCGAGTCGAATCAATAGCGCGGAAGTTCAGCGCGGACCCGTGACGTCCAGGGTCAGCGCTCCTCGAACTCGGACGCGTCGCACACGAGAACGTACGGTTGCGAGAACCCGCCGCCCACGAAGGCGTCGACGTAGAGAAACACGCTGCCCTCGAACTCGACCAGTGCCGTGATGTGCGACAGAGCGTTGCCCGCGATCGAGTTCGGCGCGTAACACGGCTCGTCGCGCTTGGTCCAGGTCAGGCCGTCGGAGCTCTGCGCCAGGCCGAGACGCATCGAGTTCCCTTCGAACGGGACGCGGTACGTCATCACGTATCCACCCCCGGTCTTCAGCACCGACGGCTGGTGCACCGAGGTCTCCCAGGCGAGGCTGGGTACGAGGACCGGATCGCTCGCGGCGACGGGCGTCGCGGTCGTCGCCCCGTCGTCGTGCTTGGTGAAGGTCAGACCGTCGTCGCTCTCCGCGAGACCGATGCGACGCACTCCGTCTGCGTCGAAGCCCGAGTAATACATTCGATAGCCGTCCGCCTCGCGAACGACCATCGGGTCCGAGATCTGCGCGCCGTCCCAGGCGCTCGCGCTACCGGGACTGAGCGCGGGTTCGTCGCGCAGCTCCCACCCACCGAGCGGGTCCTTCGCGACGAGCACGCGAAAGCGCACGCCTCGCACTTGGCCCGGCCCCTCCGCTTTCAGCTGCGTCACGTACAAACGCCACTCGCCCGCGTCGGTCACCACGGCGCTCGTCGCGACGAGCGCGAAGCCGTCGAACTCGTGCTCACGCGAGCGAAAGATCGGACCGTCCGATTGCGCGTCCCACGTCAGCCCGTCCTCCGACACGTAGTAGCCGATCCCCGACGTCGTCGGCCAGCCGTCGAAGCCGTTGTTGAACATGTGCAGCTTCCCGTCGTGCACGAGCACGGCGCCCGGATCGTTGTACGCGTAGTCCCAAGCGCCGGGGTCGCTGCGCGGAATGAGCGGACCGGGCGCGGCCTGCTCGAACAGCAGCCCGTCGTCCGCGGGCGCAGCGACGACGAAGACGAGGGCCAGGGCGAGCGCTTTGGAGAGCGTGAGGTGGAACATGGAAAGCAGCGGGGATGCGGAGGTGTCAGAGTCCCTCGACGAAGGCCAAGACGAAACGCGCGCGAGCCCTTCGGGCCATGATCGTCGACCGTTGCGTTCCCGCGCGTCACGTCGGGATGCTAGCCCGGGTTATCCATGAGCCTGTGCCGCACTGCGTCGCAACTTCGTTCCTGGTCGTGCTTTGCTCGCGCGAACCCCGCAGGCGACCCTGATCGGGTCGTCGAGGACGGTCGTGTGGGCAAAGTGCGGCCAGGGACGAAGAGGACGCCGAAGGCGGCCGTTTGGGGCGCAGTGCGGTGCAGGCTCATGAATAACCCGG
>JAJDEV010000303.1 GCA_029259605.1 Planctomycetota bacterium
TCGGCTTGCCCGACGACGGATACGAGGGCGCGCGGCGCACGGCAGAGACGCTGGCCGAGTCGGGCGTGGCCGGCGTGAAGGTCCATCACCTGATGGTGCTCGCGCGGACGCAATTCGCGCACCTCTGGCGGCAGGGGCAGCTCGAGACGCTCGACGCCGAGACCTACGTCCACTGGCTCGCGGACTTCGTCGAGCGCTTACGGCCGGAGCAGATTCTGCACCGCGTGACGGGCGACTCTCCCTCCGAGAACTTGTTGGCCCCGCACTGGGGCTTGCACAAGAACGCGATCCGCGAGCGACTCGAAGCGGAGCTCGCGCGCCGCGGGACCGAGCAAGGCTCGCTCTACTCGGCCGTCGGCAAGTAGAGGATGCGCCCGCAGCTCGGGCACAGCACGAGGTCGATGCCTCGCGCGAGTTGGACGTAGATGTTCGACGGCACGTTGACGAAGCAGCCCTGGCACACCTTGCCGTCCAGCATCGCCATCGCCTGACCTTCGCGCGCATCGAGCAGCTTCTCGTACTTCACGAGAATCGAGCGCTCGACCTGACCGGACATGCGCGTGTCGCGTTCCGACGCGAGCGTCTGGCGCCGCTCTTCGGCGAGCCGCATCTCGCTCTCGATGTTCGCGTTGTACTCCGCGAACTCCACATCGAGGCCTTCGATGCCGGCGCGCAACGCGTCGGCGTCGGCCACCTGCTTGTCGTTCGCCTCGACGAGCGCGAGCCCTTCTTCCTCAGCCTCGCTGATGTCCCGCTTCAGGGAGCGCATCTCGTGCTGATACGCGGCGATCAGCGCTTGGTCCGCCGTACCGTTGACCTCGTTCTCCAGCTTGCGGAGTCGCTGCCGCTGGCTGGTCGTCATGTCTTCGATCTCTTTGATGCGCGCCTTCGACTCGTGGATCGCGCGCTCGAGTTCGGCCAGCCGCTCCCTCTCGAAGTCGATCTTGCCGCGGCGCTTGTCTCGCTCGATCGGAAGCCGCCGAAGCTCGTCTTTGACGTGGTAGAGGTCCTCGTCGAGACCTTGCAGGTCGCGGAGCAGTTGGAGCGTCTCTTGCATGTTCGCCACGATGGGTCCCCTCGAAAAGCGGGGCGAGAGTCTACCCAACACTCCCGGGTTCGCCAGCTCCAATTCCCCCCGCGGGCGGCGCGGATGGACCCCAACGGGAAGCGCCCGCCGACCTGGGAAGGCCAGCGGGCGCGCGGTTTCGAACCGAGTGGCTGCCGGGCTACAGCAGGCCGTCGTGATCTTCGTCGTCGTCGTCGGAGATCTGCTCGCCGTCCAGGAAGGACGAGAGCTGACGCGCCCGGACCGGATGGCGGAGCTTGCGGACGGCCTTGGCTTCGATCTGCCGCACGCGCTCGCGCGTGACGCGGAAGATCCGCCCGACTTCCTCGAGCGTGTAGGTATAGCCGTCGCCGATGCCGTAGCGCAGCTTCACGATCTCGCGTTCGCGGAAGGTGAGCGTGTTGAGCACGTCGTTGATGCGCTCGCGCAACATCTCCTGACCGGCCGCTTGAACCGGGCTCTCCGCGGACTCGTCCTCGATGAAGTCGCCGAAGTAGCTGTCCTCGGAGTCGCCAATCGGCCGGTCGAGGCTGATCGGATGCTTCGAGATCTTCATCACGCGCTTGGCCTCGTCGACCGAGATGTCGGACGCCTCGGCGACCTCCTCGACCGAAGGCTCGCGTCCCTTCTGCTGCACGAGCTTCTTCGTCACGTTCCGCAGCTTGCTCATCGTCTCGATCATGTGCACCGGAATGCGGATCGTGCGCGCCTGGTCCGCGATCGAGCGCGTGATCGCCTGGCGAATCCACCACGTCGCGTAGGTCGAGAACTTGTAGCCGCGGCGGTACTCGTACTTCTCGACCGCCTTCATCAGACCGGTGTTCCCCTCTTGGATGAGGTCGAGGAACGACAGGCCGCGGTTGCGGTACTTCTTCGCGATCGACACGACGAGGCGCAGGTTGCCGCTCGAGAGCTGGCGCTTGGCCTCTTCGTACTCTTCGAAGTGCAGGCGCACCTGATCGATGCGACGCTTGAGACGGTCGCTCGGCTCGAGCGCCATGAGCTCCATCTCCGCCAAGCGGTCCTGGAGTTCCTTCGCACCCGTCGTCTGCTCCTTGCCCTTCATCGAGGCCAGCTTGCGCTCGATCGAACGGATCTCGCGGTAGTGCTCCTCGAGCATCTGCATGTACGGGCGCACCTTCTTGACCTGGAGGTGGCACTCCTCGATCAGGATGATGAGTTTGCGCCGCAGCTTCTGGATGACGCGCAGTTGCTCGGAGTGCTTGGCCTTCGAGAGGCGCGGATCGAGCAGCGGCCGATACTCCTCGCGGATCTGCGCCATCAGGCGTCGAATCGTCTCGACGTTCACGGGCAGTCGCATCGCGAGGAACTGCTTGCCGAGCGTTTCGACGATCTTCGGGTCGTCGTCCGGCTTGGGATTCGGGTTGACCTTGAGCGTGCGGTCGAACGCGAGCTCGCCGCGCTGCACTTCCTCGAGCGTCTTGATCGACGCGGTCATGCAGATGCCGGCGCCCATGCACTTCTTGCGGAAGCGCTTGCGCGTGATCTCGATCGACTTGGCGAGGAAGATCTCCTCGGGCCGCGTCAGGAGCGGGATCTCCCCCATCTGCGTGAGGTACATCCGCACCGGATCGTCGATGCGTTCGACCACCGCGACGCGCTCGAGCACGGCCTCAGCCGACTCCGTCGCCACGGCGCCTTGCGCCATCGCAGCCGCCTTCTTCGCCGCCTTGCGCGGTGCGCGCGTCGCTGCCGCGACCTCGCGATCGGAGTCGTCGATGACCTCGACGCCGCCTTCTTCGAGCGCAACGAAGATCTGGTCCATCCGCTCCGGCGGCACGAACTGGTCTTCGAGGAAGCCGTTGATCTCGCCGTAGGACAGGTACCCCCTGCGGGCACCCTCCTCGAGGATGGCGTCGATGGTCTGGTCGAGCTTTGTGGACATTTGGAATCGAGAAAGGGGACTGGGGACTACGCCGTGGTCGAGTCTTGCGTCGGACGCTCGGGAACGCGTCGGCGCCGCAACTCTTCGTAGAGGTTTCGGAGAACGTCGGCCTTCGCGGCGGTGTCACCGTCGAAGGCGTGATCGGTGGAGTGGAACGCGCGCTTCATCTGCTCGAGCTCGTGCTCGTGCTTGCGTCGTTCGAGCCAGAGCTCCTGGTCGCGCGCGAGAACGAGCGGACTCTCCGCCGCGCTCGCGTGGTCTTCGAGCAGCGCGATCCTCGATCGCAGCGGATGCTCGCCGAGCGCTGACAGCAGGCGGCCGCCGTCGATCGGCTGGTCGTCGTCCGCGTTGTCGTACATCGAAAGCATCAGGCGGAACACTCCGGCGAGATCCCCTTCGGGGCACTGGGCGACGAGCTCGCCGTACATCGGAATGAGGCTGTTGTCGAGCAGCAGCGCGCCGAGCAAGGACTCGAACACGCGCTCGAGCTCGGGATCGGACTCGTCGGGCGCATGCGCGGCGAGCGCCGCTTCATCGAGCGCGTCGTACTCATCCTTCACGCCGTCCGAATCGTCGGACGCGGTCGCCGGGCGTGATTCGGGACGGCGCGGGCGGCTGCGGTTCGAGTGGCTCGCTTCGAACTCGCGCCACTGCAGACGCACGTCGCCCTCGGGCAGGCCGAGGCTGCGCGAGAGCTCGGCGATGCGCGCCGAGCGCTCGACCGCCTTGGGGATCCGGATGAGGAGTTCGAAGAGCTCGTCCACGCCGTTCGCCAGCGCGGCCCCCCCCAAACCGGACAAACCGTGGAGCGCCCAAGCGAACCAATCGGCCGCGCCGTCGAGGAGCTCGGCGAAGCGCTCGCTCCCGTTGTCACCGAGAATGAGTTCGCAGGGATCGACGCCGCCGTCGAGTGTCGCGACAAACAGCTCGACGCCGGTCGGCAGCAACCCGACGAGCGCGCGTTGGCTGGCATTGCGCCCCGCCTGATCGCCGTCGAACACCAGCGTGACGCGCCGCGCACCGAGGCGTCGCACGAGCGCTGCGTGGTCGTCGGTCGTGGCCGTACCGAGCACCGCGGCAACGTTCTCGTGACCCGCCTGATGGGCGGCCATGACGTCGGTGTACCCCTCGACCAGGACGAGGTGCTTGTTGCGCCGGACCGCGCTCGCCGCGTGATGCGACGCGTAGATGAGGCTGCCCTTGTGGAACAGCGGGGTCTCCGGCGTGTTGACGTACTTCGCTTGCGGCCGTCCGTCCGCGCGGATTTCGTCCTGGGGCAAGACGCGCGCTCCGAAACCGATCGTGCGGCCGAGTCGGTCGTGGATCGGCACCATCAGACGACCACGGAAGAAGTCGTAGACCCGCCCCTCGTCCGAGCGTTTCACGAGGCCGGTCTCGATCAGGAGCTCGTCGGTCACTCCCGAGCGCCGTGCCGCCGCGTGCAGCGGATTGCCGTCCCGTGGCGACCAACCGACCCCGAACTTGGTCAGTGTCTCCTGCGTGAGCCCGCGCGAGAGCGCATAGTCGCGCGCCGCGCGCGCCCCGTCGTCGGACGGGCTCTCGAGGTTCCGGGCGTACAGTCCCTCGGCGCGCTTGAGCACGTCGAGGCAGTTCACCTCGCGTTCGTCCCGCGCCCGCGATCGCTTGCGGAAGAGCGTCTCGGGCAGATCTTCACCCGCGGTCTGCGCGAGCAGGCGCACGGCGTCCAGGAACGAAACACCGTCGAAGCGCTCGAGGAAGCTGATCACGTCGCCGCCCTCCGAGCACGCCCCCCAGCAATGCCACGTGCCGCGCCGCGGATCGACCGTGAACGACGGGGTCCGCTCCTCATGGAAGGGACAACGCGCCTGATACAGCGCGCCCTTCTTCTTGAGATCGCCCACGCGCTCCCCGACGATCGTCTCGATCGGGCAACGCAGCTTCAGGCGCTCGATGAGCTGGCGGAACTCCAGGTCTTGCAACAGGACACACCCGACGAGCGGGCACTCGGATCGAATCGGTCCGCGGTCGGTACCGATCGACGATGGGTAGGAACCCTGGGGAGGGTCCGGGGACGGGGAACGGGGACGGTCCGATCCAGGGCCCGAATCGTCGCTGAGCGCGGGACGCACGTGGGATGCCCGCCTGCTCGCCGATCCTGCGTTGGTGGATCTTCCTCTATCAGAGAGGTCAGGGGTCGCGCGCAGACGTCTTGGCCGCCCGTGTCTTGCTACTTGGAGCCCGCCCGCAGGACGGTCGCTACACAACCCTTCGACCCCAAAAAGTAGCACGACGGGGACGAGAGACAAGCGCCGCGGAAAAGAAAGCGCCCCAGCGCGCGGTGTCCGGCGGACGGGTTCGTCGCAAAACCTCGAAAATCGGCCCCCAGCACGGATTCCAGCGCGAGCGGAGGACCGACGAATCCGCGCCGGACCTCACCCTTCGGGCGCCGAATCCGCGGACGACTCCCCCACGAGCGGCCCGATCGCCTCGGCGAGCCGGACGAAATCGTCCGCACCGAGCGCCTCGGGGCGCGCCCGCGGGTCGATGCCCGCGGCGCCGAGGGCGCGCGCCGCGCGCTCGCGATCGCCCACCAGCGCGCCGAGCCCGGCGAGGAGCGTCTTGCGCCGTCGCTGGAACACGCCGCCGATCAGGAAATCGACGCGCTCGAAGGCCGTGGCGGACGGGGCGTCCGCGACCGGGCGCAGAACGAGTCGCGCGATGCGGCTCTCGACGCGCGGCCGCGGCCAGAAGAGCTGCGCGCCGACGACCCGCCCGAGGCTCGCGTCGTAGCGCAGCTGGACGCGGGCGCTCAGCGCGCCCCAGATCCGCGATCCCGGCTGCGCCGCGAGGCGCTCGGCCACCTCGGTCTGCACGAGGATCGTCATCGAGCGCGGCGGATTCGCTCCGGAGGCGAGCACGGCGACGAGCGGACCCGAGATGCCGTACGGCAGGTTGGCGACGAGGTGCCAGTCCCCCGTCGTCCAGAGCGCCTCGCGCACGGACAGCGCGAGCGCGCTCTTTCCTTCGAGGACGTCGGTGTTCAGAAAACGGACGTTCGCCCGCTCCCCCACGCGGCGCCGCGCGATGCGGAGGAGGCGCTCGTCGATCTCCACCGACAGGAGCTCGACGCCTGCATCGGCCAGCGGCTGCGTCAGGAACCCGCAACCGGGTCCGACCTCGAGCACGCGGTCGCCGGATTCCACCCCGGCGTCCCGCACGATCGCGCGCGCGAGATTCGGGTCGAAGAGGAAGTTCTGACCGAGCGTCTTCGTCGGCCGAACGCCCTCCGCCTCGAGCTCCTCCCGCAGCTCGCGCCATGCACTCGGCTCGTTCATGAGCTCGCGCGCGTCCTCGTCCACGACCGCGCGCCCTCGAGCAACCACTCGATCCCGGTCGTGTCCGCGCCCGCTTCCGGCATCGTCGTCCGCAGTTCCTCGAGCAACGCGATCAGGCCGTCGCGCGCGGTCGCATCGTGCGCCCACCGACGCCCCACGGCGATCACGCGCGCGCGCGCGTCCTCGCCCCGGCCGAACTCGCCCGCGTGCTCGCGCAGGTACGGACGCGCGTCCGCGCACATGCGCGCACCGATGTCCGGACTGAGCGTCTCCGGACCGAGCCGGCGCGCGTGGAACAGGATCCTTCCCGAGCCTCCGCTGAGCCCCGCGCCGTAGGTCGGATGGCGCTTGGTGAGGAACGACCCGCCGAGCACGGAGACGCGTCGGTCGGGGCCGGTGAGGTACGCGGCCTCCTCGTTCCACGCCGTGCTGAATGGACGCGGCGCCCGGCTGGGCGTCGCCGCGAGATCGATCTCGTCGTCGCGATACCCGGGCACCGGCCCCGCCACCCACTCCCAGACGTTGCCGACCAGGTCGTAGGCGTCGAACAGCCGATTGCGGCCGTTCTCGAAGGTCCCGACCGGCGTCGGCTGTCCGATTCCGAGCTCGACCGTGTTGGCGACCGAGACCTGGTCGTTGCCCCACGGATAGCTCAGGCCGTGGCGTCCGACGGCGACGTGGATCCACTCACGCGCGGTGGGCAAGCGCATGTCGCGCCACTGCGCGACCCGCGTCGCCTCGTCCCAGCTCAGGAAGGCCGGCCAGTCGTCGGAGTCCTCGCCCCCGTTCGCCGCGGACGTCGTCCAGGCCACCTCGTCCGCACGACGCACGGTGTCCGGCGCGAAGCGCGCGTAGTACTCCCGCAGCTGCGAACGCGTGAGCTCGAAGCGATCGAAGACGATCGGCTCGGTGATCGAGCAGTTCGAGTAGCGGTCAGACGCGCGCGGCGGCAGCATCACTTCGAACGCCGGAACGAACGTCAGGCGCTCGAGTTCCGCGAGCTGCCGCGTGACCTCCGACGTCTCGCTGCGCTCACATCCCGTGGTGAGAGATAGCGCCAGACCTGCGGTGACGGCGAGCACGCGACCGAACACGCGCCGCGCGCCGAACGCCTTCGGCGCCCGGTTGTCTCGCCCCGCGCTCGTCTACTCGCCCTTGCCGGAATCCTCGATGACGAAGATCTCGACCCGGCGGTTCTTGGCCTTCTCGCCGGCCGAGGAATTCGGCGCGACCGGTTCGGACGGACCGAAACCGGCGACGACCAGCTTGTTCGACGGGACTCCACCCTCGGCGCCGAGCAACGCTGCGACCTCGATCGCGCGCGCGGCCGAGAGCTGGATGTTGCCGTGCGGGAAGCGCTTTTTGGTCTCGGCGCGGACGACCGGGTCGGCGTCCGTGTGACCGCGGACCCAGACGCGGGCGAACGGGCGCGCGTTGATCTCGGCCGCCATCTCGAGCAGGAGCGCCTTGCCTTCTTCCTTCAACGCGGACGAGCCGGAGTCGAAGAGCACCGAGTCCGACATGCGCAAGCCGTAGCCGCCTTCGACCGAGAGCACCTCGACCTGCCCCGGCGTGCGGCCCATCGCGCCCATGATGCGCGACAGCTCGGCCAGGCGTTCGTCGATGTCGCGCGTGGCCCCGGCTTCGATCGGCTCGCCGCTGCGCAACGAGAGCTCACCGCGCAGGCGCTCGTTCTCGGCCTCGAGCTTGCCTTGGTACGAGTGCAGATCCTGGTAGTTGCGCTGGAAGTACTTGGCCTCGGCGACGGCCTCGTCGTGGCGTGCCTGCGACACGCAGGACGACGAGAGGACGGAGACCGAGAGAGCGAGCGCCAGTCCGGCGGCGAGGCGCGCGGTCATGCGAGAGGCAGCGTGTTGTTGTTCCATGATGATCGAGTGTACGAGCGAGGCGCGGTTCGCGAGGGTCGCGCCGAAGTCGGGCGCGGAGCCCCTAGGTATACGATTCGAGGGGGCGTGAAGGAACAACCGCGGGCGCTCTTCCGCCCCGCGATTCGCGGTCGCTCCGTTCGCCTCCGGTGGTTCGGGACGGGTCGACTACTCGCCGCCGAACATCCCCGCGATCGACGCGGCGACGCTGCCGGTCTTGCCGGTGGAGATCGCCATCAGGAGCGGAAGCGCGAGGATCATGAGCACCGTCGTCAGGATGGCGAGCGCGCGCATGCCGACGCCCTCCGGATCCTCGACCTCGGGGCCCGCGCGGCGCGCCACGGCGGACGAGGCCGCGACGACCGGCTCGTCGTCGTAGGCGTCGTCGAGTTCGACCTCGCCCACGTCCTCGACGTCGTCCTCGAGCAGCGTGTCCATCTCCGAGATCTCCTCGGTGGCCATGCCCGTCTCGTCGGCGTCGAGGTCGTCCTCGAAGACGAGCTCCTCGCCCGGACCGCCCAGGTCGACGACCTCCCCACCCATCAGCTCACTCTTGAGGCTCTCGACGTCTCCGCGCCGGAGCTTCATCGTGTCGCCCTCGCGGAACGCCCGGATCTCGCCCTCGGACACGAGGCGCTTGAGCTCCTCTTCCTTGAGGTTCAACTGATTGAGCGCTTCGTCGAAGTTGTAGAACTCCTCAGCCACGGGACGGACTCCTGACAGGGGTTGGGGGGGGATCGAAACGGGGGTTCGCGCGTGCCGGCGGCACTCTACTTCCTGGGCAGGCTCACGGAAGCGCGGCCCTCGAACTCTTTCTCGAGCGCCTTGTAGCTGTGGGACGACTCGTCGTTCCACCCGTCGACCTGCAGATCGAGATCGATGTTCCGCGCACCGACCCACTTCACGTTCATCGTGCTCTTCGTGCCGCCGGTCGCCTGGTAGACGGACAGGTGGCGACTCTCGGTGTCGATGAGGTAGAGCAACGAGCCGCCGGTGACGTCCACGCCGGTGACCGCGATCATCGCGCCGTTCGAGTCGGCGGTGCCGTAGCCGCTCGAGAACGGGTACGACGTGGTCGTCGGCGTCGGATCCGGATCGCCGTCCTGGCTCGATTCGGCGGTGAGGCCGAGCGCGGCCACGGCGAATCCCGCGACGAGAATCCAGCCGGCGAGGCCGCGCGCTTCGGATCGATGCATCATGACGGCCACTATCCTAGCGGTGACCGGCGGTTGCGGCCACCGGCTCGAAAATCACGCCGCGTCGCCGGGGGTCCCCTGGCGCTGCCAGGCGATCGCGGCGACGAGGTCCATGAGCGTGACGAGGCCCTCCGGGGAGGCCTCGGAACCGACGAGCGCCAGCCGCTGCCCGGAGAGGCGCAGCCGCGTCAGCGCGCGATCGACGGGCGTCACCGCGTCGATGCGCGGGATGGTGCGCAGGCTGTCCGCGACCGCCCCCCCGTCGCCGAGCACGTCCAGCTGGTGCACGTACCCCGCGACCGTGCCGTCTTCCGAGAGCGCCGGAAGGCGGGTGAACTCCGAGGTCAGAACCTGCTCGCGCGCCGCATCCTCGCCCGCGCGCAGATCCACACAGCGCACGCGATCCCACGGCACCATCACCTTCGCCACCGGAGTCTCGCGCAGCGCCAGCACGTTGCGCGCGAGCGCCTCGGCTCCCGGCTCGAGCGCACCCGACCGCGTCCCCTCGCTCAAGAGCTCGAGCATCTCCTGGCGCCGGAACGCGCGCGTCATCTCGCGCCGCCGGAGTCGGAACAGGCGTTCGAGCAGGAGCGACAAGCCCTGCAACGGAAGCGCGAGCGGCAACGCGATCACACGCGCGACGGCGAGCATCGGCGCGGCGAGCAGGAGGAAGCGGTGCGGTCGACGATGAAAGAGGTCCTTCGCCACCAGCTCGCCGAAGAGGAACACGACCGGCGTCAAGAGCGTAGCGACCAGGATCTCGCGTGACGCGCCGGCGATCCGGGCGGGGATGAGTTCGCCTTCGAACGTGTGCGTCAGAAGCTCGAGCATCAGGTTGTTCCCGACGAGCAGCGTGATCAGGAGTCCGCTGTCGTTCTCGAGCAAGCGGCGAATCACGCGCGCCGACTTGTGCCCGGCGCGCGCCTCGGCGTCGATCTGCGCGCGCGAGACGGAGTAGATCCCGGTCTCGCTGCCCGAGAACACGGCGGACAGGAACAGATAGACGAGCAGCAGGCAGACGATCAGCACGACACTCATGCGCGCGTCTCCTCGCTGCGGTCGCGCAGGGCGTCGTCGACGACGCCGATGTCGACCAGCGTGACGCGTCGACCGCGCACCTCGTGCACGCGCATCACGAGTCCGCCCGCGCGCACTTCGTCACCCGCGCGCGGGATCCTGCCGAGCAGCGCGGTGACGAAACCGCCGACGGTTTCGAATTCGCGCGGCACGATGTCCAGGCCGAACGTCTCGTTCCAATCGCGGATCGCGAGGCCGCCGGCGACGCGATACCGCCCCTGTCCGAGCGAGACCACCGGCGTCTCGCGCGGCTCGTGCTCCGTGCGGAGATCGCCGACGAGCTCCTCGAACACGTCCTCGGCCGTCACGTAGCCGGCCGTGCCCCCCCATTCGTCGACGACGACGGCCTCGGTCGTCCGATCCTCGCGCAGCGTTTGCAGGAGGTCGAGCGCGCTCGCGACCTCGGGAACGAACTTGACCGGCATGACGAGCTGGCCGATCGGACGGTCGGGCGCGCGGAGGAGCTCGCGCACACGCACGCGTCCGACGACGTTGTCGGCGCCACCATCGACAACCGCGAGCCAGGACAGGCGCTTCTCGACCGCCCGCGCGAGAACGCGCTCGCGATTCTCGCCCGAGACCTCGAGGAAGTCCGTGTCGACGCGCGGTGTCATGATCTCGCGCACGCGAATGTCGTCGAGCTCGATCACTTCGGCCAGGAGGTCGGCCTCCTCCGCGAGCAGGTCGCCCTGCTCCTCACCGCGCTCCATCACGCGCGCGAGGACCTCGGCGGTGATGCCGGCTTCCTCCGGGATCCAGAGCGACAGGACGCGGTTCGTTCGCTCGAGCAACGCGCGGAGCGGGCGCGTCGCGGGGCGCATCACCACCACCAGGACCAAGAGCAGCGGCGCGGCCGCGCGCGCCACTCGAACGCGTGCGCGCAGCCCGAGCGTCTTGGGGATGATCTCTCCGAACACGAGCAACGCGACGAGGATTCCGATCCCCACCGCGAGCTCGTTGATCCCGTGCCCGCCGGCGAGCAAGCGCTTCGCGAACGCGAAGTAGAGCACGTTGATCACGATGTTCCCGAGGAGCACCGAGACGAGCAGCTCGCGCGGTCGCTTGAGGAGCCGATGCGCCGTGCGACCCACGCGCTTGCGCTGGCGGTGGGAGAGGCTGAAAAACGCCGTCTCCGCCGAGCTGAACATGCCGCTCACGAGGAGCAGTCCGGCCAGCGCACCCCAAAGCTCCACCGACGCGCCCATCATGCGCCGTGTCCCCGTTCGCCCGGTGCGAGTCCGTCCCCGGGCTTGCGCACGACGCCGTCGAACGGGAACCCGAGCTCGACTTCGAAGTAGGCGCCGACCTCGCTCTCGATGTGCACCCAGCCGCCGTGCTGCTTCACGGTGTTGTGGACGAGCGGCAATCCGAGCCCCGTGCCCTTGCCCACCTCTTTGGTCGTGTAGAAGAGGTCCTGGACGCGGTCGAGCTCGTCGGCGCTGACCCCGTGCCCGTTGTCCCGCACGGCGAGTCGCGCGTGATCGCTGCGCCGTTCGAGCGTGACATCGATGCGCCGGCCGCTCTTGCGGCTCGCGCCTTCCTCGAGCGCGTCGAGCGCGTTGGCGAGCAAATTGAGAACGGCCTGCCCGATCTCGGTCCGCGCGCCACGAATCACCAAGGGAGCCTCGAGCGCGCCGCGCAGCTCGATCTGCACATCGAGACGCTCGGCGCGGTGGCGGACGAGGTCCGTCGCGTCGCGCACGGTCTCCGCGAGGTCGACCTCGTCGCGCGTCGCCGCGCGCGGCGTGAAGCGCCGCAGGCGATTGACGGTCTCGCCGATGCGCGACAACCCGGTCGTGAGGAGCTCCAGATAGCGCGCGCGTTTCTCGGCGGACAAGTCCTCGCGTGCGAGCGTGGTCACGGCGTTCTGCAAGCCGCCGAGCGGGTTGTTGATCTCGTGCGCGATGCCCGCGGCGAGCTCCCCCATCGCCGCGAGGCGTCGCTGGGTCATCGCCGCGGCTTCGGCCTTGCGCGCCTGCTCGGTCGCGCGGCGCACCTCGTCCTCGAGCCGCTCGTTGAAGCCCTGCACCGTGCCCGCCATGTCGTTGAACGCGCGCACGAGGTCGCCCATCTCGTCGCGCCGACCGGTGTCGGGCAGGCGCACGCTGAGGTCGCCCGAGCGGACACGCCGCGCGCCGTCGCCCAGGTCGGCGATCGGATCGAGCACGAGGCGACGGACCGCGAAGAAGGTGGCGAGCGTCAGCGCGAGCGTCGAGAGCGCGAACCAAGGGAACATCGAGCGCGCCATCGACGCGCGGTTGACGCGGTCGCGCGAGCGGAACCAGATCCCGCCCCACGCCTCGCCGCGCGGCCCGTTGATCGGCACGACGCGTCCGCCCTCGACGTTCTCGACCGGCGCCTGCGTTCGAATCGACTGCTCGATCCCGATCAGCGCCGCGCCCTTGTCGAAGCCCGCTGCACGATTGCCGACTCCCAGCGGATTGAGCGCGACACCGGTCGTCTTGACCTCGCCGTCGGTCGACACGACGAGCTCGCGATCGACCAGGATCGCGTCCTCGAAGAAGCGCCACGATGGCCAGCGCAGGATGCGGCCGACGTTCAGCCCCTCCGGCCGGATCGTGCGTCGGATCGTCGCGAGCAGGTCCTCGGTGATGCCGTCCTCGAGCTGCTGACTCGCGGCGACCTGCGTGCGCAACGCGAAACCACCGCCCAACCCGAAGACCAACGTGTTCATCAGGAACACGAGTCCGAGCACGCGACTACGCAGGGACAAACGCATCACGCCTGACAGGAACGCCGAGCTGGAGGTGGAGGGGGCACGATCACGGTTGGTTCAGCGTGCTCATGATCGTCATGAGCGGCATGAAGAGCGCGACGACGATAAACCCGACGAAGGCGGCGATCACGATCAGAATCGCGGGTTCGAGCACCTTGAACATCGCGTCGATGCGGCGGTCGACCTGGCGCTCGTACGCGTCCGCCACGCGAACGAGCATCGAGTCCAGCTCGCCGGTCTGCTCGCCGACGTCGACCATGTTGCAGACCAGCTCGTCGAAGGCACCGGTCTCCTCCATCGGACGCGCGATCCCCTCGCCCTCGCGCACGGTGCGCCGAATCGCTTCGACGCCTTCGATCATGACCTCGTTGCCGCTCGTGTCGCGCACGATGCCGAGCGCCTCGAGGTGCGGCACACCCGATTCGAGCAGCGTGCCGAACGTGCGCGAGAAGCCGGCGATCAATGACTGCGAAAGGATCGTCCCCAGCAGCGGGAGCTTCAGCAGGAGCTTGTGCATCCGATAGCGATACGCCCCGCCCCTGCGCATGAACACGCCGTGCAGCAGGAACAGGATCACGGGCGTGCCAAAGACGACGTACCAGTAGTTCGTGGCGAAGTCGCTGACGTTGAGCAGCAGGTCCGTAATCGGCGGGAGGTCGACGTCGAACGAGTCGAAGATCTGCTGGAACTTCGGGATCACGAACACGATGACGGCCGAGACGACCGAGAGCGCGACGACGATGATCACCGCGGGATAGATCATCGCGCCGATCACCTTGCTCTTGATCTCGGCGACGCGTTCGCGATACGTGGCGAGGCGTTGGAGCACGGCGTCGAGCACACCGCCCGCCTCGCCCGCGCGCACCATCGCCGAGTAGAGCCGGTCGAACACGCGATCCTGCTTCGCCATCGCCTCCGATAGCGGGGTACCGGACGACACGTCCTCGACCAGTTCTCCGACGACGTTCTTGAACGGTCCGGGCTTCACCTGCCGCTCGAGAATCGACAGCGCGCGAACGATCGGGATACCGGCCGAGCTGAGCGTCGCGAGCTGGATCGTGAAGTCGTTCACGATCTGCGGCGAGACGCGACGCGTGCGCCGCGGCTTCCCGCCGGCGCGCGGAGCCCCCTCGGCGCTCGAGCGCTTCTTCGGGGCGGATCTTTGGAGCTTCTTCGCCATGGATCAATCGGGGTGCGTCAACCGAGCACGCGACGGCTTCGCGGAGCGCGCACGTTAGCGGGGATCGCGCGAGATGTCCGCGAATTCATCGGGGGCGCGACGATCACCACGTTCCCATCGTCTCGCGCATGACTTCTTCGACGGTCGTCGTGCCCTCGAGGATCGCGTCGATGCCGCTCGTGCGCAGGTTGCGCATGCCCGCCTCCTCGGCGCGCGCGCGCACCTCCGCGGTCGACGCGTTCGCCTGGATCGCCGCGCGCACGGAGTCGGTGATGCGCATGATCTCGCAGATCGCCGTGCGCCCGCGGTATCCGGTATGGAAGCACTCGTCGCACCCCTTGCCGTAGGAGAGCGTCGCCCCGCGCAGGCGCTCGCCGTCCTCGCCGAACTCGTGCAGGAGGTCGTCGTCCGGCTCGAAGGTGGCCTTGCACGCGAGGCAGATGCGCCGCACGAGGCGCTGGGCGACCACGGCCTCGAGCGTCGCCGTGATGAGGAACGGTTCGAGCCCGAGGTCGACGAGGCGCGTGATCGCACTCGGCGCGTCGTTCGTGTGCACGGTGGCGAAAACGGTGTGCCCGGTCAGGCTCGCCTCGACCGCGACCTGGGCGGTCTCGCGGTCGCGCACCTCACCGACCAGGATCATGTCGGGATCCTGTCGCAGAACGGTGCGGAGGACGCGTGCGTAGGTCACGCCGATGTCATCGTTGATCGGGATCTGGATGATGCCGTCGATGTCGTACTCGACCGGGTCCTCGACCGTGATGATCTTGATCGCGTCGTCGTTGGCGAAGCTGAGCATCGAGTACAGCGTCGTCGTCTTGCCCGATCCCGTCGGCCCCGTGACGAGCACGATCCCGTGCGGCAGACGGGTCGTCTCCTCGAGGCTCTCGATGTCGTCGGCGCGCATTCCGAGCGCGTGGAGGTCGAGGCTGACGGCCGAGCGATCGAGCACGCGTAGCACACACCCCTCGCCCGACACCCCGGGCAGCGTGGCGACGCGCAGGTCCACCGGTCGCCCGTCGATCGACAGCGCGATGCGCCCGTCCTGCGGATTCTTCGTCTCCGCGATGTCGAGGTCGCTCATCACCTTGATGCGCGCCACCAGCGGTGGAGCGAGGTGCGCGGGCGGCCCTTCGATCTCGTACAGCGAACCGTCCACGCGGTAGCGGATGCGCAGCTCGTTCGGGAAGACCTCGAAATGCACGTCGCTCGCGCGGTCGTGGATCGCGCGGTGCAGAATCGAGTTCAGGAGCCGCACGACCGGCGCGCTCTGCGCCGCGGATTCGGCGTCCTGGCCGGCGATCGCGCGCGAAGCGTCGACGATCGCGTCGGCGATCGTGCCCTCCTCGCCGTAGAGTTCCTTGACGCGCGCCTTGATCGCCTCGGCGTCGGCCATCGCGCCGCGCACCTCGACGCCGGTCGTGAACGCCAGGTCCTCGAGCACCGCCGTGTTGAGCGGATCGGAGATCGCGACGCGCAACACGTTGCCGTCGAACGAGAGCGGCAACACGCCGTACGCGTGCGCGGTCGACGCGTCGATGCGCGCGAGCGCGTCGGCGGTCGGCGCGGCGCCGGCGACGTCGACCGCCTCGAGCCCCGCCTGTTCGGCGAGCGCGGCCGCGATGTCGCTCGCGCCGCAGTGCCCGAGCTCCACGAGGTGCTGCCCGATGAGGCCGCCGTGCTTGCGCTGCGCGGCCAACGCCTCTTGCACCTGCCCCTCGCGGATCGTGCCGCGCTCCTTGAGGATCTGCCCGAGGAGCCGTCGCCCGGTTGTCGCGACGTCCGGGCTCATCCGAGCCGCGCCTCGATGTCGGCCTTGCTCTGCGCGGCGTCGAGCGCCACCTCACGCGTGATCGTACCCGCGCGCACGAGCTCGAGCAGATGGTCGTCGAGCGTCGTCATCCCGAGCCGCCGCGACGTCTGGATCGTCGACTGGATCTTGTTCGTCTCGTTCTTGCGGATCAGGTTGCCGATCGCCGGGTTCATCATCATGACCTCGAACGCGGCCACGCGTCCGCCGTCCACGCGCGGCAGCAGGACCTGCGAGATGACCGCGACGATCGAGACCGAAAGCTGCGCGCGGATCTGCTCCTGCTGGTTTGCTGGGAACGCGTCGATGATGCGGTCGACCGTGCGCGCGCTGCCCGTGGTATGCAGCGTGCCGAACACCAGGTGACCGGTCTCGGCGGCCGTGATCGCGGCCGAGATCGTCGCCAGGTCGCGCATCTCGCCGAGCAGGATCACGTCGGGATCCTGGCGCAGGACGCGCCGCATCGCCTCGGGGAAGTCGGGCACGTCGCTGCCGATCTCGCGCTGCGTGACCAGCCCCTTCTTGTGCGTGTGGTAGTACTCGATCGGGTCCTCGATGGTCACGATGTGGCGCGTCTGGTTCGAGTTGATCCAGTCGACCATCGTCGCGAGCGTCGTCGTCTTACCCGAACCCGTCGGACCGGTGACGAGGATGAGTCCGCGCGGGCGCTTCAGCAGCTCGATGCAGTTCTGCGGCAGTCCGATCTGCTCGAACGTCAGGAGTTCGGACGGGATGAGGCGCAGCACGGCCGAGTAGCGGCCGCGCTGGCGCATCACGCTGACGCGGAAGCGGTTGCCGGTTTCGTGCGCGAGCCCGAAGTCGCTCGTTCCCATGCGCGCGACCTCCTCCCAGTCCTCGTCGGAGCACAGCTCGCGGCAGATCGTCTCGGTCGCGGCGTCGTCGAGCACGGCGGCGTCCGTCGAAACGAGCGCGCCGTTGACGCGCAAGACGGGTGGCCGGCCAGGATTCAAGTGCAGGTCGGAGGCGCCCCGCTCGATCGTCATGGCCATCAACTGATTCGCTTGCACGTCGGGTGGATCCTTGTGGGGTCGACAGTCGGTCGGAGGTTCAGGCGGTGACGGTGCGCGTGACGCGCAGCACTTCGTTGACGCTCGTGATGCCGTTCAGAACGTTGCGCGCGCCGGAAACGAGAAGCGGCTGCAGCTTGCCGGAAGCGCGCGCCGACTCGCGCAGGAACTCGACCGACTCGCCGCGGAACGTCGCGTCGCGCAGGTCGCTGTCGAGCTCGAACAGCTCGAACAGCGCCAGCCGACCGCGATAGCCGACGCCCTCGCACGCGCGGCAGCCCTTCGGCTGACGGAACGTGCGGCCGGCCACGTCCCCCGGGGCGAGCCCGAGCATGCGCACCTCTTCTTCCGTGGGCGTGTACTCCTCCGCGCACTCCTTGCACAGCCGCCGCACGAGGCGCTGGGCGACGACGCCCTGGATCGAGGTCGACACGAGGAACGGCGCGACCCCCATGTCGATCAGACGCGTGATCGCGCTCGGCGCGTCGTTCGTATGCAGCGTCGAGAACACCATGTGGCCGGTGAGCGCGGCCTGGATCGCGACCTCGGCGGTCTCCGCGTCGCGAATCTCGCCGACCAGGATGATGTTCGGCGCCGCGCGCAGCATGGCCTTCAGGATGCGCGCGAAGGTCAGACCGGTCTTCGCGTTGACCTGCATCTGGTTGATGCCCGCGAGGTGGTACTCGACCGGATCCTCGGCCGTGATGATCTTCACGTCCGGCCGGTTGAGTTCGGAGAGCGCGGCGTAGAGCGTGGTCGTCTTGCCCGATCCCGTCGGACCGGTCACGAGCAGGATCCCGTGCGGCCGCTTCATCATCCGCTTGAACCAAGCGTAGTCGTCGTCGTCGAAGCCGAGCTCGCGCAGTCCGATCAGGTTCGCGCTGCGATCGAGCAGGCGCATCACGATCGTCTCGCCGTGGTTCGACGGCAGGATCGACGCGCGCACGTCGATGTCGCGCCCGTCGAGTTTCAACCCGATGCGCCCGTCCTGCGGCTTGCGCTTCTCCGCGATGTCCATGCTGCCCATGATCTTCACGCGACTCACGAGCGGCGCAGCGAGGTGCGGTGGGTGCTGCGCGACGTCGCGCAGCACGCCATCGATGCGGTAGCGAATACGCAGCGCGCCGGACATCGGTTCGATGTGGATGTCCGAGGCGCGCATGGACAGCGCCTCCTTGAACATGCGCGTCACGAGGCGAACGATCGGCGCCTCGTCCGAGTCGGACGACTCGGCGCCCATGCTGCGCGCGACCGCCTCCTCCTGCGACGCCCCGTAGTAGCGCGCCAGCGCGAGCTTCATCGCGCTCGGCGCGGCGAGCGCACAGCGCACCTCGCAGCCGAGCGTGAACGAGAGCTGGTCGGCGACGATGCGCTTCAGCGGATCGTCGACCGCGACAACCAGCGTGCCGTTCTTCTCCTGGACGGGGAGCAGTCCCTGCTCCACCGCGAAGTCGGCCGGCACGCGGTCGAGCGTGCTCTTGGGAACGCGGCCGCGCGCGAGGTCGACGAAGGGCATGCCCTGCTGCTTCGCGAGCACGCGCGCGAGCTGGTTCTCGTCGACGTGCCCGAGCTCGAGCAACGCCTCACCGATGCGCACGCCGCGGTTGCGTTGGTGCGCGCGACCTTCGCGCAACTGGTCCTCGGTGACGAGGCCCGCGGCGCTGAGCATTTCTCCTAGAGACCGGGTCATGGGGACGTGGGGTGATGGCCCCGAGCCCGGGCTCTAGCTAGGAGCGCGGGGTCAGTTTCCGCTTCCCCCGGGCAAACCGAGGCGGCAGACGCCGGAGAAGCGGACGACCAGTTCCTCAATGGAAGGGTGTCCGACGCCGACCTTCAAGATCCCTCCGAAGGAACCCGTCGCGTCCTCGGGCAATCCGGTGAGCTTGAGTCGGATCTCCATCGCGTCGCCCTCGTCGCTCGGAACGAGCTCCGTCTCGAGCAGGTGCGCGTACTCGAACTCGCCACCGTAGAGGCCCTCGAAGCTGACCGGGATGTCGGCCGTGAGCTTGAAGTCGTCGTGCGACTCGATCAGCACGGTGCGCTCGACCTCTTGCCCCGGGCGGACCATGCCGAAGCCCAGGAACGCGGGCGTCGCGTTGACCATTCCGGTCACGCGCGCCTGGACGCCGAGCGAGATCGTGTAGAACGTCGGCGAGCCGTCGGGCTTCGGATGCTTGGGGTTCTTGAGCTCGATGTCGGACCGCACGGCGCACGGGTAGTTGCGGATCCCCGCCGGCAGTCCCGGGCCCGCGACCACGGTCACGTCCCACGCGGTCGCCTTGCCGTTCTCGTCCGGCTCGACCGGCGCGAGGCTCATCTTCACGGCTTCGGGCAGACCGTTCGCGACGGCCTTCAAGAGGAACGGCTCGCCTTGCTCGGACTTGACCTGCACGGTTTGGGTCATCTGGTCGGCGGTCGTCATTTCGCCGAAGAAGATCGTCGGCTCGGGAGTGACGGTGAGGATCGGCTCGGCGATTGCGGCGAGGCGCACGTTGAACGTCCCTCCGGGCGCGTTCGTGTAGATCGACACCGACGTGCCGAACGCACCCTGCTTGCCCTCGGCGGAGACCTCGGTGACCAGGCGGAAGCGCGTCCCGGTCGGAATCTCCTCGCCGCGCTTGTAGGGAGTCAGACTCCCGTCCTCGCCGTAGATCTCGACTTCGGCCTTGGTGCAGCCGCAGCTCGGCTTGACACCCTTGATGATCAGCGCCTCGGGTCCGTCGGAGACGAGCTCGAAGATCTTCTCACGCAGGTCGCCCTCGCGGATCTTGCCGAAGTCCCAGCTCTTCTCCTCGCCCTCGGCCAGGTTGATGCCGCCCGTGTACCGAAGCTGCGCGCGCACGAGGCCGGACCCGTCCGCGTCCGTCGCACCCGCTCCGCCGCTGTCGAGCAGCGCGCCGGGCGGGTCCGTCGCACGGCCCTCGTCCGGGCGCGGTGCCCCGTCGGTCTCGTTGAGCGTGCTCGCGAGCGCCGAGAGGTCGTACTCGGTCTTCAGCGAGACGAGCGCCGGCTCGACCGTGTCGTCGTCCTCGGCCGCGACGGGCTCGCTCTCCTCGGGGGCGGCCGCGCTCGTCGCCGGCGGCGGCGAGGACTTGGCGGCCGGAGCCGGAGGGGTCGTCGCGCTCTCGCCGCAGGCGGCGAAAAGCGCGGGAAGGAGCAGCGTGGCGCCGAGAAGCAGGCGGTTGGGTCGCATCGATGTGCTCATCGCTTCAACTGTCGTGTGAGTCGGCCGGAGATCGGCGTCGGAACAGGGGTGGTAAGTCTATCGGGGCGACTCGCGGCCGCCACGGCGTACGGAGAGTCGCAGGGGTGCGCGCGGGCGACGCTCATCGTCCTCCCCCCCCTACTACGGCAATGCCCGAGACGTTGGCCTCGATCCGGGCTTCCGCAGGATGACCGGTCGCGACGATCAGCTTCCCGAGAAAGGTACCCTCGATCGAGGTGTCGAGCCCCGAGAGGACCAGCTGGACGTCCCAGGCGTTCTCGCCCTCCACGGCGAGCACCTGAACCGTCGCGGTCTTCGCCAGCGCAAAGCTCTCGCCCTCGGGCACCGGACGCATGCTGACGAGTTCGACCTGGGGCGCGGGCAACACGAACTCGGGGTCGTGGCAGCGCACGCGCAGGGTGCGCGAGACCGTCTCGAGCGGATCGACGACCCCGAACATCATCGTCGGCGGATCGAGCGACACGGCCCCGACGACGCGCACCGTCAGGTACGCCGTCGCGCGGATCGCCGGGCGCACACCGTCGGCGTCGAGCTGCGGGAGCAGCTGGTCGGTCAGGAGTTCGATCGGGTAGATGTGCGGACCGCGCGGCATGTTCGGTCCGAGCACGGCGTGCACGTCCCACTCGAACGCACGGCCGTCCGCATCCGGGCGAATCGGCGCGAGCGTGACGGCGACCTCCGGCGGAACGCCGCGCGTGAGATGGGTCAGCTCGAACGGCGTGCCGTCGATGCTCATCACGCGGTAGCTCGTCTCGGCAACGTCGCTGTCGCGCATGAGCGGTAGGTCCGCGCGCTCGGGTTCGACGGAGAGCCAAGGCGACACGTTCGCCTCGATCGAAACCTCCGCGCGTCCCTCGGGCGTGTACAGCGAGATCGTGCGCGGCGCGCGGCCGCGCTTGCCGCGCGGGTCGTAGGTCACGTCGACGAGCAGGCGCGCACCCGCTGGAATCGGCGCACCGTCGACATACGGCGCGCGCGCGGCGGGCGCGTCATCGGTCGACGCGGGCAACTCGAGCTGGAGCTCGGCGACCGTGCAGCCGCAGTCGGCGCGCGTGGCCGCGACCGACGTCTCCTGCGCGCCGGCCTGGAGCACGAAGCGGTGCGAGAGGATCGCGCCCTCGAAGACGTCGCCGAAGTCGATGAACGGCTCGTCGCAGGAGAGCGAGGTCGAAACGGGTCCCTCCGGCTCGGGCGTGAAGCCCTCGACGCGGCCGGCGGACGACCGCTCCGGGGCGCCGGGCGCCGGCTCCGCATCCGCGCCGCACGCCGGCAGGACGCCGGAGGCGAGCACAGCGATCGAGAGCGAGGCGATTCCCACGCCGCTCCGATGTCTCTCGTTCGATCGATTCATGCAACTCCTCGGATTCCTTCCCACCGCCCCCACCTCGCCCCGGGCGACGGCCCTCACCGCTCCTGGAGGCCGCCTGACGCATCCCGCTCCCCTTGCGCGAGCCGGCATCCTAACCGACGCTCGGCACCGGATTCGATCGCGCCGCCGCGCTCGAATTTCGCGAAGGATCGCGCCGGAGTCATGACCCGCGCCACCGGGATTCGTTGCGGACTACCGCGAGTCCTTTATTCTGGCGCGATGCTTCGGAGCAGAGTTGGCGCATCGCGCCGGTTGGCGTCGGTCGTGATCGCCTGCGGCGCCCTGGCCGGCGGACTCGCTTCGGGAGCGTGCGTCTCGCCGCCGACACCGGAGGCCGTCCTCGCGACGGGCTTCCGCTCCCCCGAGCAGACGTTCGAGACGTTCAAGACGGCGCTGCGCGGTGACCTGGTGGACCTGGAGTACCGCTGCCTGTCCGCCGGCTTCAAGAGCGCCAACCGCATCTCGCTGCAGACCTACGGCGAGGCGCGCACCGAGCTCCTCGCGAGCCAGCCGCTGTTCAAGCTCGCGGCGCGCGCGAAGGTCGTCGACACGATGGGTCTGCCGAGTCGCGGACGCGTCCAACTCCTCGTCCGCGTCAGCGCGTTCTTCGTCACGCGCACGTTCCTGATCAATCTCGTGCGCGAGGGCTACTACCAGTCCTACGACGAGCGCGGCGTGATCGAAGGCGCACCCGCCGATTGGAACGCGATCGCGAGCGCGACGGGAGACCGCATGCGCATCGAGCTCCCGCTGCCCGCGGGCTTCGTCCTCGACGAGATCGGCGAAGTGCACGCCGGTCGCCAATGGAAGATCGACGGCTTCGAGTCGATCGCCAATCCCTGAACCGAAGCCCTCACCCCCTCCCCCCACCCATCGCGTCGCGTTCCCCCATGGCGTCCGCAAAGTCCGGATCGAAACGTCGCTCGTCGAAGCGCCCCACGAAGTCCGCGCGCAAGACGCGCAAGCACGTCTTCCTCTTCTCCCGCGACGGAGCCGACGGCGGGCGGGACGACAAGAACCTGCTCGGCGGGAAGGGCGCCAACCTGGCCGAGATGTGCAACCTCGGCCTGCCCGTGCCGGCGGGGTTCACGATCTCGACCGAGGTGTGTCGCTGGTTCACCGCCCACGACAAGACCTATCCGAAGTCGCTCTCCGCCGAAGTCGACGCGGCCATGCGCGGGCTGGAGAAGGCGATGGGCAAGCGCTTCGGCGACGCCGAGAACCCCCTGCTCGTGTCGGTGCGCTCCGGCGCGCGCGTGTCGATGCCGGGGATGATGGACACGGTGCTCAACCTCGGCCTGAACGACGTGACGGTCGAGGGGCTCGCGACGCGCTCCGGGAACGCGCGCTTCGCCTGGGACGCGTACCGACGCTTCGTGCAGATGTACGGCGACGTCGTGCTCGGCGTGAAGCCGCGCGAGGGCGAAGAGGTCGACCCGTTCCACGCGGCGCTCGACGCGCTGAAGAAGAAGCGCGGCGTGGCGACCGACTCCGACCTCGACGCCGACGATCTGCGCGGACTCGTCGCGACCTTCAAGCGCATCGTCAAGGAGCGCACGCGGCGCACCTTCCCGGACGATCCGGGCGAGCAGCTGTGGGGCGCGATCGGCGCGGTATTCTCCTCGTGGAACAACGAGCGCGCGATCGCCTACCGCCAGATGAACGGCATCCCCGGCAGCTGGGGCACGGCGGTCAGTGTGGTCGCGATGGTGTTCGGCAACACGGGCGCGACGTCCGGGACCGGCGTGGCGTTCACGCGCGATCCCGCGACCGGCGAGAAGCGCTTCTACGGCGAGTACCTGATGAACGCGCAGGGCGAGGACGTCGTCGCGGGCATCCGCACGCCGATGCCGATCGACCGCCTCGCGAAGAGCTCACCGCAGGCGTGGAAGGAGCTGCAGCGCATTCAGAAGCTGCTCGAGCGCCACTACCGCGACATGCAGGACCTCGAGTTCACGATCGAGGACGGCACGCTGTTCATGCTGCAGTGCCGCGTCGGCAAGCGCACCGGATTCGCCGCCGTGCGCATCGCGGTCGACATGGTGAAGGAGCGCCTCATCACGCGCAACGAAGCGCTGCTGCGCGTCGAGCCCGAGGCGCTGAACCAGTTGCTGCAACCGGTCTTCGACCCGAAGGAGAAGGCGCGCGCCAAGCGTGAGGGACGCGTCCTCACCGTCGGCCTCAACGCCGGCCCGGGCGCCGCGACGGGGCGCATCGTGTTCAACACGAAGCGCGCCGAGGAACGCGCGAAGAAGGGCGACCCCGTCATCCTCGTGCGCGTCGAGACGTCGCCCGAGGACATCCGCGGCATGCAGGCCTCGCAGGGGATCCTCACCGCCCGCGGCGGCATGACCAGCCACGCCGCGCTCGTCGCGCGCCAGATGGGCAAGACCTGCGTCGCCGGCGCGGGCGCGCTCGACGTCGACTACGCGAAGCGCGTGCTCACCGTCGGCGGCGCGAGCTTGCGCGAGGGCGACTGGCTCAGCCTCGACGGCTCGACCGGTGAGGTCATCGAGGGCAAGCTCGAAACGCGTCCGTCCGAAGTGATCGCCAGGTTGTTCGGACGCAAGCGCGCGTCGACGAAGAAGAGCGCCATCTTCGACGCCTACTCGAAGATCATGCGCTGGGCCGATCAGGCGCGCTCGCTGAAGATCCGTACGAACGCCGACCAGCCCGATCAGTGTCGCACCGCGATCGGCTTCGGCGCCGAAGGCATCGGGCTGTGCCGCACGGAGCACATGTTCTTCGACGGGGAGAAGATCGACGCCGTGCGCGAGATGATCCTGTCGGAGTCGACCGCCGAGCGCGAACGCGCGCTCGCCAAGCTGTTGCCGCTCCAACGCAAGGACTTCGAGGGCATCTTCCGCGAAATGGGCACGCGACCGGTGACGATCCGCACGCTGGATCCGCCGCTGCACGAGTTCCTGCCGCACGACGACAAGGACGTGCGCGCGCTCGCCAAGGAGATGGGCGTTCCGGTCGAGCGCGTGCGCGCCAAGATCGAAGCGCTCCACGAGCAGAACCCGATGCTCGGGCACCGCGGTTGTCGGCTCGGCATCACGTACCCGGAGATCACGCGCATGCAGGCGCGGGCGATCTTCGAGGCCGCGTGCCGCGTCGCGAAGCGCACCGGCACGAAGCCGCGACCCGAGGTCATGATCCCGCTCATCTGCACGGCGCGCGAACTCGAGCTGCAGGCGCGCGAGGTGCGCGCGGTGGCCGAAGACGTGTTCGCCAAGGCCAAGCTCCGCATCCCGTACTTGCTCGGCACGATGATCGAGTTCCCGCGCGCCGCGCTGATCGCCGGCGACCTCGCGGCGCACGCGGACTTCTTCTCGTTCGGCACGAACGACCTGACGCAGACGACGTTCGGCATCAGCCGCGACGACGCGGGCAAGTTCATCCCGTTGTACGTCGAGCAGGAGATCTTCGAAGCGGACCCGTTCGCGCGCCTGGACACGGCGGGCACCGGACGCCTCATGGACATCGCCTGTCGCGAGGGCCGCGGCGCGCGCGCCGACCTGAAACTCGGAATCTGCGGCGAGCACGGCGGCGATCCGAGCTCGATCCGCTTCTGCCACGAGCTCGGCCTCGAGTACGTCTCGTGCTCCCCCTACCGCGTCCCGATCGCGAGACTCGCCGCCGCGCAGGCGGCCTTGTCGGCGGGCAAGTAGGCTCTGGTCGGGCCGCGCCCGAATGTTCGCGCGGCGTATGAGCGGATGTGTTGCCCCCCGCCCGGGCACCGCTAGCCCATCCGTCGCGCCCCTCGTTCCGCATCGCTCGGAAGGGAAGGGGCGGCCCCGGATCTCTCGCAACCCCGTCGCCGAATCGTCATGAGCTGCCCCCATCGATTCCTGGTCGCGTCCGCGTGCATCGGCACGCTCCTCCTTCCCGCGTGCTCGCGCTCCGGTGCAGGCTCGTCCAGCGCTCCGGCCGCGGGCGCCGCGTTGCGCCTCGTGGCGACGTCGTTGCCCGAGGGCGCGACCTGGGAGGTCAACCGACCGATCGAACTCGACTTCGACCAGCCGGTCGACGTCTCCACCGTCAGCGCGAACTCGATCCGCGTCTTCGAGGTAGGCGGAGCGCCGGCCGCCGGCACGTTCTCCGTCGCCCACGGCGGGCACACGGTGGTGTTCCAACCGCGGTGCCCCACCGACGAGTCGCTCGACGACGCGGGCTTGCGCGTCGGGGGCACGCGGTACGTGCTCGAGCTGCGCGGCACGGATCACGGCGGCGTGGACGTCCTGCGCGCGGCGAGCGGCTCGATGCTCGCCGAGACGACGCGCGTCGCGTTCTCGACGCCTGCGACGTCCGAGCCGACGCTCGCCCTGCACGACCCGCGCTTCGGTCCGCCTCAGCCCGTGATTCGCGCCGCCGGTTCGAACGACCGGCGCGGCTCGCGCTTCGTGTTCGGTGACGACCGTGCGCGCACGGTGTTCCTCGAGTTCGATCGCGCGACGCAGACCTACGGCCTCTCGGATCCGCGCGCTCGCGCGCCACGCAACCTGTTCTCCGACGACGCGACGCGCGTCGCGTTGCTGCTCGAGTTCGATCAACCGGTCGGTCCCGGCGCGCGGAACCTGGGCCGCATCCAGTGGGAGCACGAGAACGAGCGCGGCGCTTGGCTTCCGCTCGAAACGCGCCGCGAGCTGCTCGCGAACTGCGACGGCGCGGCGCTCGTGCGCGTCGAGCCGTCGGGCATTCTCCCGTCCGGTCGGCGCGTGCGCGTCGTGATCCACGCGGGCTTCGAGGATCCGTCGGGCGACACACAGCACGTCGATCTCGACGACTTCGCGATCCTCACGACCGAAGCGACGCACTTCGAGAGTCTGCGCACACCGCAGGTCCTCGCCGACGAGCTGCGCGAGGACTTCGACCTCGCCGGACGCGGGTCATTCCGCGGAACGACGGCGCGCGGCGAGCTCGACGCGCAATGGGGGGACGGCGTTCTGCGCTCGGCGGGCGAGTTCGGTTGCTCCGGCGGTCCCGGCGGCGACTTCGACTGGATCGTGCGCGCGAACGAGTTCTTCGTCTTCGACACGACGAGCGCGGCGATCGTCGGCGGACCGGGCGGCGTGCCCACCACGGTTCAGAACACGACCGGCGGGCGCGTCGAAGTCCGCAACCTCACGATCGAGGAGGGCGGGCAACTGCGCGTGCAGGGCCCGAACCCGATGCGCATCTGCGCCTCGGGCGAGGTCGCGATTCGCGGAACGGTCATCCTCAACGGCTTCCCCGGAAAGGACGTCGCGACGCTCAACACCGGGCACATCCCCGAGCCCGGTGGCGCCGGCGGGCCGGGAGGTGGCAGCGGCGGAAGCTCGAGCGACAACACGACGGGCTCGACGCCGCGCGGCGGCACCGGCATGGGACCGCACGGAAGCGCCGACGGTGGCCAGGGCGGCGAGAGCGGCTTCGCGGCCGAAACGCTCGGCAAGGACGCACGTCGACCCGGTGGCGGCGGAGGCGGGCGCTTCGCGTCCGACGTCGACCCGACGAGCGAAGGCCTCTTCGCCGCGGCGGGCACCGACGGACACGCGCTCTCGACGGGTG
Organism: Planctomycetota bacterium; assembly: GCA_029259605.1. GTDB lineage: Bacteria > Planctomycetota > UBA1135 > UBA1135 > OFTM281. The sequence goes on from JAJDEV010000303.1 coordinate 27,352, forward strand.
CCGAGAGCGGCCTGTCCCCCGCCGCGGGAGGCGCGGCCGGCGTCGGACCGTTCGTCGACGGCGACGAGTCGAACGACTTCCTCGGCGTGCGCGTGCAAGCCGGCGCGCGGGCGACGCCCATCCGCGGTGAGCTGCGCTCGTTGCAGGGCGGCTACGGCGGTGGAGGCGGCGGCGACGCGGTGCCGAGCAGCGTGTTCCCGCAGCCGAACTGGAACGTCGGCAGCGACCAGAAGGGCGGCCCCGGGGGCGGCGGCGGAGGCGCGCTGCGCGTGCGCGCGCTCGGACGCATCGTCTTCGGTCACCGCGGCGAGATCCTCGCGCGCGGCGGACGCGGCGCGACCGGCGAGAACACGTACTTCCTCGACCACGTCGGCGGAACCGGCGGCTCCGGTTCCGGCGGGCTCGTCCTGCTCGAATCTCCGACCCAGGTCGACTTCACCGACGGCGATCCGGCGAACGCGCCGATCCGCGAGTACATCACGACGCGCGGCGCCCTCGGCCGCGTCGGGCCCAAGAGCGCCACGGTCCCGCCGATTCCGTGCGGAGTCAGCGACGGCGGCGCCGGCGGTCCCGGCATCGTGCAGGTCTCGGTTCCGCTGGTCGGCCAGCGCCCGAGCTTCACGGATCCGTCCGCAACGCTCGTCCTCCCCACCGCGGCGATGTCGAGCGCGGATCCGCTCGCGGACGTGACGACGCCCGCGCTCCTGACGACGCTTCCTGGCTTCGACGCGCGTTCGTCGGCGCAGTCGCGCTGGATCCACACCGGCGCGGTCGACGAGCTCTCGTTCCTGTTCGGAGGCGTCGCGACGCGCGGCGCGGACGACGGTTTGATCACGACGGATCCGAACGGGCGCGTCGCACCGCTCGCGCCGCTCCTCCGGGTCACCGTCGCCGACGAAGGCGTGGCGGTCGAACGGGACGACATGACGCTGCGACTGGCGGGCCCGGCGCTCGCGCCCCTGCGCGCGAACGGGCGCGACCTCTATCTGCGCACACCGGCGCTGCTCCAATCGTTCCGGCTGGCGGTGACGCGCTCGGACTCCCGCGCGAAACGACGCGCCGTGTTCGACGTCGCGGCCGCGAGCTACGACGACGGCGCGGCGACGCTCACGCTCTCGCTCGCCCACGCGCGCGGCGGACAGACGCTGCGCGCCGCGCTCGGCGATGCGCAGGACGCCGACATCGAGCTGATCCCCAACTTCTTCCGGGTGTCGAGCGGCGGTGTCCCCGACTGGATCGCACCGAACAGCGCCGTGCGCATCCAGTTCCAGGCGACGACGAGCGGCGCGCACGGCCGGCCCGACGAGGCCGCCGCGGTCGATTGGACCGCTGACACCGGCGAGCTGACCCGCGCGGCCGCGGGGCTGCCGCTCGAGTGGTTCCGCTTCCGCGTCGAGCTGGACCGCGGCGGCCCCTGGGGCCCGCCGCTCGAGCTCGACTACCTACGCCTGCCGTTCTCGTTCTGAACTGACTGCACTGGTGTTGCGCGTCTCACCTCGGTTCTGGTCTCGCGCGGCAACCGACGCCGGTTTGAGCCGGACTTCCTCGGAGCACCCCCAACCCGGGGCTCCACCAAGAAAGACGCAAACCGTGTTTCAGCCCCCGCGCGCTGTCCATGCCTCGAGTTGAGCAAGGGCCGAGACGTGGAATGCGCGTCCAGCGTCACCGTCGAGCAACACCAAGGCAGTCAGTTCCTTATCGTTCGAGCAGGCCGTGGTGAAACTCACGGCGTCGTCGAAGGGGGATGAATTCGTGCTGACAAGGCGCGCCGGCGACGCGTATTCACTCGAACCTCGGAGGAGGCGCAACGCCGGCAGCGCGAATTCAGCGCCCTTCGAAGATGGCGTGAGTTTCGCCACGGCCTGCTCGGCAAGCGGGCACGGCTAGCCCGGGTGATTCATGAGGCTTTGCCGAGATCGACGCGGATGTGCGTCAGATCAGCGCTTCGCGACCGAAGCGCGTGGAGGCGACTTGACGGGTCGTCGAGCCCGGTGAGGAAGGG
>JAJDEV010000304.1 GCA_029259605.1 Planctomycetota bacterium
TTGCGGGCGTTGGCCCCGGAGGCGACCTTGTCAGGTCGTCGAGGACGCCGACGTTCGCAAAGTGCCGGCAGGGGCCGAGAGACCGGCGTAGCCGGTCGATTGCAGCTTTTGGCGTGCATGCTCATGAATGATCCGGGCTAGTCGTCGGAGAAGCGCGCGCGTCCGGTCTCCGGGGGACCGTCCTCTTCCGAGCGCGGCTCGGCGTCCGGGTGAGGGACCCATGTCCCGTCCTTGATCGCCTTCTTCTCGTAGTTGCGGTCGACGCGGTCGGCGAGCTTCGCGGCGCGTTTGCGCCCCTTCTCTTGTGCTCGGCGGCGTTTCTCGAGGGTCTCGGGAGAGCGTTTCTTTGTAATGGGGTTCCTCGTATTGGATGGGTGGAAGCGACCCGTCGGGTCGCGCTTGCCCTTCGAGCCTACCGGATCGCGGCGCAAACCGGAGCGAGGAGCTGGGTACGAATGCGCGCCGGGCTGCGGGAAGCGCCTCTGGGGTCGATCCAGCGGGAGCTCCACCTGCTCGGGGGACGGGCCCTGGCGCGTCGTTCGCACCGGCAGCGCTCTGCCACACGGGTTGACGTGCTCCCGCACTCCACTTATGGTTGCAAGTACCAATGAAAACCTCGGACCGCAAGCTCGACCGCGACGCCGCCCAGCTGCACCAGGCGCTCGCCGACCTGGTGCGCGTCTACCAGTTCCGGGATCGCAAGAGCGTCTGCTATCACGACATCTCGGTCACGCAGTGCTATGCGCTCGACGCGTTGGTGAGGGCGGATCGAAACGGGGACACGCTCTCGCTCGGGGAGCTGGCCGCGGAGCTCTACCTCGACAAGAGCACGGCGAGCCGCGTGGTCGATTCGCTCGAACGCAAGGGATACGCCACGCGTTCGGCGGATCCGGACGATGCGCGGGTGCGTCTCCTGGCCCCGACGGCGGCGGGCAAGCGGCTGCGCACGCGGATCGAGCGCGAGCTGATCGAGACGCAGAAGGAGCTCATTCGGGGGATCGCGCCCGACGTGCGTCAGGCGACAGCGCAGCTCATCGCGAGCTTGGCGCGCTCGGCGAGCGACCGCTTCGCCAGCGCGAAAGCCGTGGCGAAGTGCGACGCGTAGGGCGGCCCTTTTTTTCTTTCCATCGTTGCAACTGCCAACCTTATACGCATGGCGACCTCCTCCCCGGCCCGCACCGACGTTGCCCTTCGCGCCGCCCATCGCGGCGACCTCGAGCGCATCCTGTTCCTGCTCGAAGCCTCCGGATTGCCCGCCGAGGGCGTCGAGGAAGCCCTCGGCGCGAGCTTTGTCGTCGCGCAGCGCGGGAGCGCGCTCGTCGGCGTCGCCGGGATCGAGCGGCACGGCGGCTGGGGGCTCCTGCGCTCGGTCGCGGTGCGCGACGACCAGCGCGGAACGGGACTCGGGCGCGTGCTCGTCGAGAACCGTGTGGAGTGGGCGCGCGCGCGCGGCCTGTTCGGACTCGGCCTCTTCACGCTCGACGCGGCCGCGTTCTTCGCGCACCTCGGGTTCGAACGCGTCGAGCGCGGCGACGTGCCCGAACCGCTGCGGCATTCGAGCGAGTTCCAGCTGATCTGCCCCATGACCGCGAGCGTGTTGCTCCTGCGCTTCGACGAGTCGGGTGCGCAGCGCAAGGCGCAGATGCGCGCGAAGTACGCGAACGCTGCCGTGCGCGCCCTTGGCAACGGGCGCGCCTGCTCGCCGGATGCCGAGGGCGTGCGCTTCGGCGCCGCGGCCTACGACGCCGCCTTGCTCGAGGGCGTGCCGACGCGCGCGGCGGACGCGTCGCTCGCCTGCGGCAACCCCACCGCGCTCGCCGGTCTGCGCGACGGCGAGTCCGTGCTCGACCTCGGTTCGGGCGGCGGGCTCGACGTGCTGCTCGCCGCCAAACTCGTCGGTCCGTCCGGGTTCGTCCACGGCCTCGACCTGACGGCCGAGATGGTCGAACTCGCACGCGCGAACCAGCGCGAGTCGGGCGTCGCGAACGCGCGCTTCCTCGAGGGTGACATCGAGGCCATTCCGCTGCCGGACGCCAGCGTCGACGTCGTTCTCTCGAACTGCGTGCTCAATCTGACGTCCGACAAGCGCGCGGCTTTGCGCGAGGCGCACCGTGTGCTCCGACCCGGCGGGCGGCTCGCGATCGCCGACATCGCCGTGCGCGGCGACGTCTCGCCCGAGGATCGGCGCGAGGCTTCGCGCGTGCTCGGTTGCGCGAGGGCGGCGCTCGAAATCGACGCGTACGAAGAGCTGCTGAACGAGCTGGGCTTCGCGCCCGTGGGCTTCGTGCAGCTGAAGCGCTACGCCGCGTCCGACTTCACGCGCCTCGATCCGACCCTCGCCGGCGATGCGCCGTGGCTCGCGCGCGTCACGCGCGACGACGGTCGCTTCGAGTCCGTCTTCCTGCGCGCGACGCGCACCTGAACGCGTCGCCTACGGCGCGATCACCTGCTGAATCGCCATCTCGATCTCTTCGCGGCCGAACTGGTGGCCGGCGATGGCGACGACGGGTTCCCCGGTCGCGGTGAACGCCACGAGTCCGTGCCCGCGCGGGGCGAGGAGGTACGCCTCGATCTCGTCGCGCGCGTTCTTCGTGTCCTCCGCGGAGACGATGGTGAAGGTGATCCGGCCCTCGTACTCAGGCGTCAGCTCGCTCACGGCGGCGACGACTTTCTTGCAGAAGGGTCAGGCGTCCGCGATCTGGTAGTAGCGCACCTCGGGCAGCGGGCTGATCGCGTCGCTGGTGACGTCGGGGCGCGCGATCTCGGGCGGCGCCTCCTTCATCACGGGAACGTCGAGCACGGGCTCGGCGGAGCACTCGTCCTGAGGTTCCGCGGTGGTCGTGCAGGCGGTTGCGAGCGCGAGCGCGCAGGCGAGGCCGAGGGATACGGGCAGCTTCTTCATCGGGTGGAGTCCTTCAGGGGCCGGGATAGGGGAAAGCGTCGAAGCGAGCACCGGCGGGCCAACTCGATCGGGACCTTTCGAAGCCCGGACCATCAAACCGGAGTCTTGGACTTCGCCTGCGCCTTGTGCCGCTTGGGGTCCGCGACGCGGCCGCGCTCGCCACGCTTCTTCACCGGGTCGATGCGGTTCAAGATCTTGCGCCGCATGCGCGTGATCGGGCGCGTGAAGCCGCCGTAGAAACGGATGTGACCGGGGCGACGGTGCGACGCTTCGAGCTCTTCGGGCGTGAACGTGTCCGGCCGACAACGACGGCGGAGCTTCGTGAGGTGATAGTGGTCCGACTCCTGCAGGCGCTCGCGCAGCCAGCGGATCGGCCACAGGTTCGCGCCGCGCCGGAACGGGTAGCGGTACGAGATCTGGAAGTCGAAGAGCCACGGCTTGCCGTCCGAACCGACGAGCACGTTCTCGGGCTTCTCGAGGTCGACGTACGCCATCCCGCGCCGGTGGATCTCCTCGAGCCCCTCTTCGAGCTTGGCGAAGAAGTCGTCCGGCACGTGCTCGCCGCGCTCGAGCTGGTGCCCTTCGATGAACGCGTGCGTCACGCCGTGCTTGCCGTAGCGCCCGGTGAAGCGCGGCACGATGTCGATGTCGTCGACATCGCGGAACACGGCCGACTCGTGCCACGAGTGAATGCGTCCGATCCACGAGAGCGGGAACCCGAGCACGCTCGCGATGCGCCCGATCTTCAGCACGACGCGATCGTCGGCGCCGACGTAGCAGCCCGTGAACGCGAAGAAGTCGTGCTTGAAGACGCGCTCGAGGCGATAGGGCTTGCCCTCGACCTCGATCTCCGTGGGCGGATCCTGCTTCCCGAGCGCCAGCAGCCAGCGGGGCGTCTGCTTGACCGGGGTCGGCTCGGGGGGGGTGCGGGTTGTCATCGGGTGCGGGAGGGGGCGCCGGCGCAGTCTACCGGGCGGTCGGCGCGGTCGCGAGGGCGAGCGCGCGTCGCGCGTGGCGGCCCGCCCGATCCCGCGCCGGCGCGCTAACCTCCGCCGTCACAACCCCTTAGGGATGCCGCCAGGGCCGATCCGCCCCGCCGCCTCTTTATACTGGATCGTAATATACGGAGGCGTATATTCCGCCGCATGCCTCCCGAATCCAAGGGCGCCCGCCGCAAGGGCGCGACCTCGAACGCCTCGATCACCCCCCACCGCGCCGCCGCGCCCCCGCGCCGCGACGCGTTCATCGGCCGCGAGCGCGAACTCGACGTCCTGATCGAGCTCGCCAACTCGGGCAACCCCGAGCTCTTCGTCCTCTATGGAAGGAGGCGCGTGGGCAAGACCGAGCTCCTGCAGCGGCTGTGCGCCGACCGACGCTCGGTCTACTTCCTCGCGGCCCAGGTGCGCGACCGCGACAACCTGCGCGCGTTCAAGGACGCGATGCAGGAGGGCATGGGCGATCCGCTCATCGAGAACGTGGAGTTCGCGGACTGGTCCGCGGCGCTCGGGTTCGCGGCCGAGCGCGCCGGCGACGAGCGGCTCGTGATCGTGCTCGACGAGTTCCCCTACCTCTGCGAAGGGAACAAGGGCCTGCCGTCCTTGCTCCAGAAGTTCTGGGACACGCGCGGCAAGCACTCGAACCTGATGATCGTGTTGTGCGGCAGCCAGGTGTCGTTCATGGAGCGCGAGATCCTGGCCGAGCGCTCGCCGCTCTTCGGCCGGCGCACGGGGCAGCGGCGCCTCGAACCGTTGCGCCCGTCCGAGACGCTGACCTTCTTCCCGAGCTGGAGCGTCGCGGACGCGGTGCTCGCCTACGGCATCGTCGGTGGCATGCCGGCCTACCTGCGGCGCTTTCAGGAGGACCTCTCGCTCGAGGCGAACCTCATGAAGGAGATGCTGCGGCCGGAGGGCTACCTGTTCGACGAGGTGCAGTTCCTCCTGCGCAACGAGCTGCAGAACCCGGCGACGTACAACTCGATCCTGGCCGCGATCGCGCGCGGCGCGGATCGTGTCGGCGACATCGCGCTCTCGGTCGGCGTCGACTCCCCCACCGCGAACAAGTACCTGCACGTGCTGCGCGAGCTGCGCGTCGTGTCGCGCGAGATCCCGCTCACCGATCCCGACCCGTTGCGCTCGCGCCGCGGCACGTACCGCATCGCGGACCGCTTCCTCGCCTTTCACTTCCGGCACATCCAGCCGCACGTCTCGCTCATCGAGGCGGGGCGCGGCGGGCGCGTGTTCGAGGAGTTCATCGAGCCCGACTTCGACTTCCTGCGCCGCGAGGCGCGCGCGGACTTCGTGCTCGAGCACCTGGCGCGCGACGCGGCCGGGCTCGTCGGCGACGAGATCGTCGAAACCGGCCGCCACAACGGCCAGGCGATCCGCGCGCTCGGACGCACGGTCCAAGGGCGCGGCGTCGTCGCGATCGATGAGGAGGAAGCGGACCCCACGCAGCTCGCACAGGAGCTGGCCGCGCTCACGCCCGTCTTCGGTACGGACGTCGTACGCCTCGCATACCACCTCACAGGAGATTCGGCGAAACCGCTCGCATGTCGCCTGTTAGAGGGGGTGTGATTCACGAAGACGCCATGGCGCTGGACAAAGAATTCCAGGAGTACTTCCGCGCGCTCGAGTGTGTCGGCAACGAGGACCGCTGCTTCCTCTGCCGCCGCTCTCCGGCCGAGGTGAAGTCGTTCTTCGGCTTCCACGAGGACGGCACGCCGATCAACGCGGACCAGTACGGCATCGAGGACGTCGTGCTCGACCCCAAGCTCGACATCATGAGCTACCGCGGCACGCGCCCGATCTGCTCCGTGTGCCAACTCAACTTCGACACGATCTTCATGGCCGGAAACGGCAAGGCCCTGCTCGGCCGCGTCCTGCGCGAGATCGAAGAAGACAGCGACAAGCTGTGGGCGCGCCCGGAGCCCCCGGCCGAGCGCCGCGCGCCGGGCGAGACGCCCGACGAAGAGCGTTCGAGCTAGCCCGGGTTCTTCATGAGGCTTTGCCGAGATCGACGCAGCTGCGCGCCATATCAGCACTTCCCTCCCTCACCGGGTTCGACGACCCGTCAAGGTCGCCTGCACGCGCTTCGGTCGCGAAGCGCTGATCTGACGCACATCCGCGTCGATCTCGGCAAAGCCTCATG
>JAJDEV010000305.1 GCA_029259605.1 Planctomycetota bacterium
AGCTGCGCGCCATATCAACGCTTCCCTTCCTCACCGGGTTCGACGACCCGTCAAGGTCGCCTCCACGCGCTTCGGTCGCGAAGCGCTGATCTGACGCACATCCGCGTCGATCTCGGCAAAGCCTCATGAATAACCCAGGGCACGTCGTACGACGCGCAACGCGCCGCGTCGGACACGTCGCGCCGGACGTTTTTTCCCGCTCGTGTTCGGTCCGAGCGGACGAGACTCGATAGTAGCCAGCATGCAGCACTCGCAACTCTTTCGTTCCCTCGCCCTTCTCGCCGCCCTCGCCGCTCCGCTCCACGCGCAGGACTCGGGCTCCGACACCCAGGAGACGAGGTACATGGGACGCGCGTTCGTCTTCGAGGCCGACTTCGACTTCGCGCGTCGCGCGGGTTGGGTGGCTCCCGATGCGACCGACGCGGAGCTGGCCGAATCGATGGAGGCGACCCTGCTCATGCGACTGCGCCGGACCGGTCGCTTCGTCGAGTCGCGCGTGCTCGTGGAGGGGGACAACCGCTTCGCCGTGCTGTTCGTCGGCCGCCAGGACGCGCGCATCGAGGAGTTCCTCGTCGCCGGACTCTCGTTTCCGGGACGCGTTGCCTATCGCGTCGTCGCCGAGGAATCGGACCTGGGCGGAGAGTCGACTCTCGCCGGCGAGCGTGAGCGGTTGAAGGCATGGACCGGCGCGCACCCGGGTGAGCCGGTGCAGCTGTTCCGCGAGGTTCCGCGCGACGCGGGCGGGCCGCACGCCGCGCTCGAGTGGACGCTGAGCAAGGACGGGGACGACGTCGACGGGGCCTACCCGCTGCTCGCCGAGCCGTCGTTCCCGCTCATCGACGCCGACATTCCGGTCGGTCGTATCTTCGCCGTCGACGAGGCCGAGGAAGGCGCGGCGGAGAAGAGCATGTCGCTGCGCTTCGAATTGAAGGACGACGCCAAGCAGCGCCTGGCCGACTTCGGCGCGGCGCACGCGGCGCGGCGTTGCGTCGCCGTCGTCGACGATCGCGTCGTCGATGTGCGCGACGACTCCGCGTCGTTCTTCGCGGAGCCCTACGGCGTGCGCGCCGGATGGACGTTCGACGAGGCGCGCTCGAAGATGATGGCGATCTCGGGCGGCCGCCTCGACGCGCCGCTCACGTTCGTGGAGTTCTCGAAACGAGAACTCCCGCACGTCAAGCGGCGCGGCGCCGAGTGATCAGACCTGGGCGGCGCTGGTGTCGCCGGTTTTCGTCGAGCGGGACGGCTTCGGGGCCGCGGCCTCGATGATGAACCCGGCCGCATCGACGCGACCCGCGCGCTTCTCGAACCAGAGCAACACCGGGTTGGCGATGAAGATCGTCGAGTAGGTGCCGGTCAGGACGCCGATCATCATCGCGAACGAGAAGCTCTCGAGCACGTTGCCGGTTCCGAAGTTGAAGGCGTAGAGCAGCCCGACGGACAGGAACGTCGTGAACGACGTCAGGATCGTGCGCGAAAGCGTCTGGTTGATCGAGAGGTCGAGCACGTCGGAGAGCGGCTTCTTCACGCGCGGCAGGTTCTCGCGGACACGGTCGAAGATGACGATCGTGTCGTTGAGCGAGTAGCCGAGGATGGTGAGGAAGGCCGCGATCATGGGCAGCGTCATCTCGCCGTTCAGGAACCCGATCCGGTTCGCGAGCGTCAGGATGCCGAGCGCGATGAGCACGTCGTGCAGCACGGCCGCGACGGCCGCGAAGCCATAGCTGTACTCCGCGAAGCGCACGCGGATGTAGAGCACGATCACGAACATGCTGAACACCAGCGCGAGCAGCGCCTTGTTCTGCAGCTCGCCGACGACCTGCGCGCTGACGAGCGAGGAGGACGGGATGCCGCGCGCGAGGCTGTACGAAGTCTGGTTGGAGTCCTCGGCGGTGCGGAACGCGGCGTCGAGCTCGGCCTCGACGCTGTCCGCCGAACGCCCGAAGGCCGTCGTCGCCGTGGCGACGTACTCGTTCGGCGTGGCGGTGGTCGTTACCTGCGCGTCGTTCAGTCCGACCGCCGCGAGCACGGCGGCGATGTCGGCGGTCGGATGCTGACCTTCGAACAGCAAGCGGACGCTGGCGTCGGCGGAGTTCGTGCGATCGGTGACCTCGACGTGGATCGCGTCCTCGAGCAAGAGGTCCGCGAGTCCGCTGCGCAGCAAGCCGCGCACCTCGCTCGAGTCTTCGATCTCCGTGCTGCCGTCGGTCGTCTTGCACGTGACGCGGAACAGCGTGAACTTGCCGCTCTCGGTTTCCGAGCTGAGGACCGACTTCACGTCGGCGGAGTTGCCGATGACGTCGATCGCTTTGATGCGCTGGCGCATCGTGTCGACCGACTCGCCCTTCGCGGTGCGCAGCTGGGCCTCGGCGCCGCCGATGAAGTCGATGCCGAGCTTCTTGCCCGGATCCTCGAGCACGAAGCCGACGACGCTCGCGATGACCGCGATCATGGAGATCGTCAGCGCGAGCTTGGTCTTGTTCATGAACTTGTACTTCGCGTGCACCATCCACTGGCCGATCGTGAACTTCTTGGTGCCGCGTTCGAGCGATAGGTGCACGAGCACGCGCGAGATGACGAGCGCGGCGAAGACCGAGGTCACGATGCCCCACATCAGCGTGACGGCGAAGCCGCGCACCGGACCCGTGCCGACGAAGCGCAGGATGAGCGCGGTCAGGAAGGTCGTGATGTTGGCGTCGAGGATGGCGGGCATCGCCTTGTCGAAGCCCTCCTTCGACGCCTGCTTGATGTTGCGGCCCTTGTCCATCTCCTCGCGGATGCGGTCGAAGATCAGGATGTTGGCGTCCACCGCCATGCCGACGGTGAGGATGATGCCGGCCACGCCGGGCAGCGTGATCGTCGCGTGCACGAACGACAGCGCGCCGAGCAAGAGGACGAAGTTCAGCAGCAGCGCGATCGACGCGAGCACGCCGAGCCTGCGGTAGTAGAAGATGATGAAGCCGAAGACGGCGGCCACGGCGAGCAGGCCCGAGTAGGCGCCGCGCGTGACGTATTCCTCGCCCAGCGTCGCGCCGACGCGTTCGTCGTTCTCGAGCTTGGGCTTGATCGTGAGCGAGCCGGAGCGGAGCACCGTGATCAGCTCCTTCACCTCTTCATCGGAGAAGCTGCCGAAGATGCGGCCGCCGCTCGAGAGGCGCTCGCCGAGCTTGGGCGCCGAGCGCACCTCGCCGTTGAGCACGATCGCCATCTGGCGACCCTCGTTGCTGCCCGTGAAGTCGCCGAAGTCGTTGCGGCGCGACGGCGCGATCTCGAAACCGACGGCGGGAAAGCCGAAGTCGTCGCGGCTCGGGTAGACGCGGGAGAGCGCGCTGCCGGTGAAGTGATCGTCCGTTCCGGCCGGGCGCTCGAGGGCGACCGCGCGCTGGAGCTCGGGCTGCCCGGCGAAGCGTACGTCCTTCTCGCTCTGCGGGACCCATTCGAGCGTGGGGTGCGGACCGCCGTTCTCGGGCTTGAGCTTGTTGAAGGCGACCAGCGGCGAGTTCGGGTTCGCCTCGGCCCACTTGTCGAGCTTCGCGCGCTCCGACTCGAGGTCCGTGTCGGCGGGCATCGTGCCCGCGGTGGCGACGATCTGGAAGGAGAGCTCGCCGAGGCTCTCGATCGCGGACTTGAACGCGTCGTCGCTGAGGAGCTTCGCGGTCGATCCGACCTCGTGGTTCGCGTTCAGGTCACTGCGCGAGATGATGGTGACGCCGGTGTCCGACCTGCTGTCGTACTTGATGCGCTCGCCGCCGATCTCGATCGTGCCCGCTTCGGGGAAGTCGGCGGTGTTCGCGAGCGTGAGGATCTCGTTCTCGACGAACGGCGCGAGCGCGCCGGTGAGGGTCGTCTCCGCTTCCTTGCTGGGAAGTCCGAGCGTACCGGGCAGCTCGATGACGATGCGGTCGGTGCCGACCGCGCGGATGATCGGATCGCGCACACCCTCCGGGTCGACCCGGTTGCGGATGACGGCGAGCAGGCCATCGATGACCTCGGCGTCGGTCTCGCTCGAATCGACGGTGCCGGCCGCGCGTGCCTCATCGATGTCGATGCTGTACGTCAGGCGCGTACCGCCCTGGATATCGAGCCCCAGCGTGAACGGCGGTTCGCTGAAGAGCAGGAACGCCAGGCTGATGAGCAGGAAGAGGACGGTGAAGGTGACCTTGCGGCCAAGGTTCTCGGTCATCGAGAGATCTCCGTGGAGTCCGGAAGCCAGGCCCCGCGCGACGGAAGCCAGAGGCAGCCCCGTGGGACGCGGGGTAGGGGGTTAGACCTTGACCGCTTCCGGCTCGGGGTCGGTGTTCGAATCGTCCTGCTTCGCCGCGGCGACGAGCGCCGCTTCGGCTTCGAGTTCGAGTTTCGCGGCGACGCGCTCGCGGCGCACCTTCTCGCCGACGAGCTCCGTAACGCGCGTCTTCTTGCCGACGCGGTCGCGCAGGTAGTAGAGCCGTGCGCGGCGGACCTTGCCGCGGCGTGTGACCTTGACGTCTTGCACGCGCGGGCCGTGCAGCGGGAAGATCCGCTCGACGCCTTCACCCTGGACGATGCGGCGCACGACGATGCTCTTGGCGATCCCGCGTCCCTGGATGGCGAGGATCGTTCCGATGAAGAGCTGGACGCGTTCCTTCTCACCCTCGCGGATCAGGTAGTGCACCTCGACCGTGTCACCCACGTGGATGTTGGGGAGCTTCTTCTTGCCCAGTTCGTTTCCGAGTTCTTCGATCAGGCTCATCGGTCTTCGTCGTTCGACGTCGCGTTCGAAGGCGCGTCGACGTGTCCTTGGTGGTTGTTCGAGAGATCCGGCCTGCGCTCGCGCGTGCGTTCGATGGCCCGTTCCTGCCGCCAGCTCGCGATCTTCGCGTGATCGCCGCTGAGTAGCACGTCGGGAACCGAACGTCCGCGATAGACACGGGGTCGGGTGTAGTGGGGGTGGTCGAGGACGTCCCCGTTTTGAAACGACTCCGCTTCGGCCGATCGCTCGTCCCCCAGAACCCCGGGCAAGAGGCGACAGATCGCCTCGGTTACACACAGGGCCGGGAGCTCGCCGCCCGCCAGCACGAAATCACCTATAGAGAGCTCTTCCCACTCCAGCTCGGTGCGAACCCGCTCGTCGAAGCCTTCGTAACGTCCGCATAGGAGGAGGACCCGATCCTCGCTCGCCAACCGCTTGGCCGTGTCCTGTCGAAAGGGCGTGCCGGCGGGAGTGAGGAGTATCTTGCGGAACGGTCCGTCGGTTCGCTCCAACCATTCGACACAGTCGATGATCGGTTCGGGCCTCAGCACCATTCCGGGTCCGCCCCCGTACGGTCGATCGTCGACGGTACGGTGTCGGTCCCGAGTGAAGTCCCGGAAGTCCACGAGCCGGATCTCCGCCCGTCCTTTCGCCTGCGCGATCCCGAGGATGCTCGCTCCGAGGTACGGTGCGAGAGCCTCCGGAAAGAGGGTGAGGATGGTGAAGAGCACGGGCCGCGTCGTCCCGGAAAAAGGGGCGGCAAGATACGCGTGTTCGGGTGGGGATGCAAGCTCCCCGGCGCGCTGACGGGGCCGTGGCGAGGGGGACGGAGGGCGGAGCGTGCGGATCCGGCGCTCCCATCCCTAGCCCCCACCCACCACGGGGAGGACCTCACCGCGGAGGTCTGGGTTCGCCGATCGCGGCGAGGTTCCGCGCGGCGCGCCGGGCGAGCGCGCGCTCGTGCCGCCTAACTCCTTGCCTTGAAGCGACTTAGTCGTGAGGATGCGCCCCATGTTCACCGGACTCATCGAGGCCTGCCCGGCCGTCCACGCGTTCGATCGGGTGGGGGACGGCGCCCGCCTCGTCCTGGATCCGCCCGCCCTCGCCCCCGATCAGCCCGCCTGGGAGCCCGTCCTCGGCGAGAGCATCGCGCTCGCCGGTTGCTGCCTGACGCTGATCGAGATCGACGCCGGCGGGCGCCTCGGCTTCGACCTCTCGGCCGAGACGCTGGCCTGCACGTGGTTCGACGCGCTCGTCCCCGGGCGGCGCGTCAACCTCGAGCGCTCCGTGCGCCTCGCCGATCGCCTCGGCGGTCACCTCGTGTCCGGGCACGTCGACGCGGTCGGCGCGGTCGCCGGCATCGACGACGCGAACGACGGCGGTCGCGTCTTCACGTTCGAAGTGGCCGCGGGTTTCGAGCGCTACCTCGTTCCGAAGGGCAGCGTGGTCGTCGACGGCATCAGCCTCACGGTGGTCGCCCCGCGCGAACGCTTGTTCGATGTCGCCGTCATTCCCGAAACGCTCGTGCGGACGAACCTCGGGAACGCCGAGGTCGGACAACGCGTCCACCTCGAGGCCGACATGATCGGCAAGTGGGTCGAGCGATTGCTCGCCGCGCGCGACGGTCGTTAGAACGCGCTGAACAACACGCTGGTAAAGGCCGAGACCGGCGCCGCCTCGCGGTAGTCCTCGAGCGTGCGGGTGAGCAGCTTCACCGCGATCATCGCCTCGTCGTAGAGCTCCTGATCCATTAGCAGCTTGCCGACCGTGCCCTCGCCGGAACGAATCGTCGCCGCGACCGCCTCGACGTCGGCGCTGGCCGCCTTGACGTTCCGGATGATCGCCTCGAGGTCCTGCGCGAGCTCCTCGTTCGCGAGCAACCGCCCGGCGATGCCCTCGCCGCGCTCGATGCGTTGCCCGACGCTCGAGAACGCCTCGATGCCGCGCTGCACTTCGTTCGCGAGTTCTTCGTCGTAGATCAAGCGACCGACCAGCCCCTTGCCCGCCTGGAGGTCCGTGGCGATCGTCTCGATCGACTCGAGCGCCGTGCGCACGCTCTCCTTCAGCTCCGCGTCGTTGATCAGCATGCCGAGCATGCCCTCGCCCGCATCGATGCGCGCCGTCACGTCGCGGATGTTCTTGATCGAAACGGCGAGGTCGTCCGCCATGGTCTCGTCGACCAGGATCTTGCCGACCGTGCCCTTGCCGGCGCGCACGTCGGAGACGATCGCGCGCACGTCGCCGAGGATCGACGCCACGTTCTCGCGGTTGTCGTTGAAGAGGTCGCCGAGATCGGCGAGCGCCTCGAGCGGGTTCTTCTGGATCGAGCCCAGCAGCGGAGTCTCGGCGTCGTGCGGCGGACCGCCGAACATACCGGGCTCGATGTGCACGTGGCGACCGCCGAGCAGCGTCGACTCGCGGATCTCGATGCTGTAGTCGACGAGCAGTTCGATCGGCTCGTCGAGGCTGAGCGTAGCCTCGATGCGCTTCTCGCGCGCGCCGTCGAACTTGGGCTCGAGGTCCTTCACGCGCCCGATGCGCAGACCTGCGGCCAGCACCGGGTCGCCGGGGCGCAGGCCGTACGCCTCGGGGAAGTACACGTCGACCAGGATCGGCTCACCGAAGAGGTTGACCGTGTCCGTGAAGAACAGCGTGTACGCCGCGAGCAGCGACAGGGCGGTGACGAAGAAGACGCCGAGCAGGAATTGGCGCTGGTTGTTCATGGCTAGTCGAAGGGCTTCGCCAGGAAGCGCTGGAGGCGCTCGTTTTTCGAGTGGATGAACTCTTCGGCCGTGCCCTCGGCGAACACGCGGCCTTGGTCGATGAGGACGACGCGGTCGGCGACGACCATCACGCAGCTGACGAGGTGCGTGATCACGATCGAAGTGATGTTGAGGCGCTCGGAGATGTCGCGAATCAAGTGATTCACCGACATCGAGATCTCGGGGTCGAGCCCGGTGTTGGGCTCGTCGAAGAAGACGATCTCGGGGTTCGTCACGAGTGCGCGCGCGAGTCCCACGCGCTTGCGCATTCCGCCGGAGAGCGACGGCGGCATCTGCTCCTGGGTGCCGTCCATCTGGACCAGGCCGAGCTTCTCCGCGACGCGCTCCTCGATCTCGGCGTCGGTCATGTTCGTGTTCTCGCGCAGCGGCAGCGCGATGTTCTCGCCGACCGTGAGCCAGTTGATCAGCGCACCGTCCTGGAACAGGTAGCCCATGCGCCGTCGCAGCTCGATCAGGTCGTCCTGTCCGATCGTCGACATGTCGTGACCCTCGACCACGACGCGCCCCTGGTCCGGATGCAAGAGGCCGACCGCGTGGCGCAGCGTGACCGACTTGCCGATCCCCGACGGTCCCATCATCACGAGCGTCTCGCCGCGCCGCACCTGCAACGACAGGTCCTGCAGCACGACCTTCGAGCCGAAGCTCTTGTCGACGTTCTCGTACGAGATGACGACTTCGTCCGATGTGCCTTCGGCGTTCATTGCTGGTAGAAGAACCACGTCATCAGGTAGTTGAGGATGATCGTCAGGATGATCGAGTCGCGCACCGCCGCGCGCGTCGCGTTGCCGACGGCGAGCGCGCCGCCGCGCGCGCGGATCCCCGCCGCGCACGAGATGACCGCGATCACGATCCCGAAAACGAACGACTTGAACAGGCCGCAGTACACGTCCTTCGGCACCGGGATGAACTCGGCCGGCTGCTGCAGCGCCTCGACGACCGTGTCGTAGTAGAGCGGCAGCTCGACGCCCAGCTGCGAGCGCGCGACGAACCCGCCGCCGATGATGCCGACCGCGTCGCACAGGATCGTGAGCGTCGGGCACAGGAGCGCGAGCGAGACGACGCGCGGCACCACCAGGTAGCTCGTGCGATCGATCGACAGGAC
The DNA here is from genome assembly GCA_029259605.1 of Planctomycetota bacterium. Classification (GTDB taxonomy): domain Bacteria; phylum Planctomycetota; class UBA1135; order UBA1135; genus OFTM281. Next base: position 8,615 of record JAJDEV010000305.1, read on the forward strand.
CTCGAGCGCGTCCAGCTCCTCGCTGACCGCCATCGTGCCGAGCTCCGCCGCGATCGAGCTGCCCGACGCGGCCGCGACGATGATCGCGGTGATGAACGGACCCATCTCGCGCGCCATCGACAGCGCGACGAGCGTCCCGATGCTGTTCTGTTGCCCGATGCGCGCCAGCTCGAGGCCGGTCTGGAGCGCGACGACCATGCCCATCGAGACGCCGACGAGCAGCACGACGTGCAGCACCTTGAACCCGCCGACATAGAGCTGGTCCATGAGCATCACGCGGCGCTTCGCCACATGGTGCAGGCGCGCGAGGACGCTCAGGAAGAGCGAGACGCGGTATCCGGCCGAGGCGAGGGGCTGGGCGAGTCGATTCACGGCGTGGCGTCTTCCGTCTGGGCCGGTTGGATGCGGGCCGGTGCCACGCCACTCGACGCGGAACCGTGCGCCGGCCAGCCGGGTCCGGGGAACGCAACCGGAAGCATGTCGAATCCGTCGTCCGCGGTCACGCGCCAGCGCAGGAGTCCGAAGAGCAGCGACGTCTCCTTGACGCGCTTGCCTTCACGCTCGTAGCGCCGCGTCGACCACAGACCGGTGAGCGACTTGCGATCCTCGCCGAGTCCTTTCTCGCGCCGGTAGAGGCCGAGCCACGCGCGCTCGCGGCGCATGTCCGCTTCCTCTTCCCATTCCCACACCTTCCAGAGCCACGAGTAGTGGCGGTCGATCAGTTCGTTGCGCCAGAACGGATCGAGCGTGGGGAACGAGCCGCGCTCCCAGTCGACGTCGCGTTCGTACTGAAAGACCGGGAACAGCTTCTTGAACTCGGACGTCTCGCCGCTCGCGAGGTCGCGTCGCTCCGACGACTGCCAGAACGGGAGGAAGACCGTCGTGTCGCGCTCCATGGTCGTCGAGCGCTCCTTGCGGAACTGGATCAGCGGCCAGAGGTAGGCCGTCGTCTCGAGTCCGTCCGCGATCGTGTGCGAGTAGAACGGCCACACGCGCGAGCGGCTGACGCCGTCCGGGCCGCGTTGGAAGCGCACGAGCGGCCACGGCGCGTCGAAGGCCCAGAAGCCGCTGCGCGAATCGCTCGAGTATCCGAAGAACGGCCAGAGCCAGGTGTGCGCCTTGTACGTCCCGCGCTCCGTCTGGCCGTAGAACGGCCACAGCATCCACTTGGTCTCGGGCTCCTCGTTGCCGCCGCCGAGGAAGTTCCTTTGATAATGGAAGAGGGGCCAGAGGACCCACGTGCGGTCGAAGCGGTTCTCGAGGCGGGTCCGGCTGTAGAACGGCCACAGGCGGAAGCTCCTCTCGCCGCCGCCGCTCGTCCAGCCGAAGATCGGCCAGAGGAAGTGGTACGAGACGCGCTCGGAGCGCTCGGCGTAGACGAAGATCGGCCAGACGATGAACACCAGCCGGTCGAACGTGACGAAGTCGTCGAACTTGCCCCACAGCGGGAAGATCCCGAACTGCACGCCGCGCTCGGAGTTGTTCTCGAGCAGGAAACCGGGGAGCGAGGCGAGCTGGTACGTGCTCGTGCCGTCCGTCTCCGGGCTGCGGCCCGAGATGAAGAACGGGTAGAAGATCGTCTTCGACTCGGGGCCGTGGCGACTCGAGTAGCCGAGCGGCACCGCGAAGTGCGACGTGTGCCCGTCCTCCTTCTCCGGGAGCGCGTCCCAGCTGTAGAGCGGGCCGAGCATGAAGCTCTCGAGCTCGTGGTCCTCGGCCCCGTAGCGCACCTTGCCGAACCCGCCGAGGAACTCGGTCTCGATCGCCGCGTCCGCCGTGTTCGCGCGCGTGTAGAACGGCGCGAGGTGCACGTCGGCGCCCGGCGCGACGCAACCACCGAGGGCGAGTCCGCCGAGCGTGGCGAGCAGCGCGAAGGGCGAAGGGATGCGCGCGTCGCGTCGATTCTGCCCGCGCGCCGTAGGCCGGTGGCCGCGCGTCTCTTCGCGGATGGATGCTCCGTGTGCGCCATACCGCATTCGGATGGTTTAGAAATGCGAACCTCCCGAGGCAAGGGCGAGCAGCGAGGTCCGGGCCGCTTGTTCGGTTTCGCGGCCCCTGGTACGTTCCGGCTCTTCATGGCGAATCGCGGCAAAACGTTTCTGTCCGGCATCCAACCGACCGGGCTCTTGCACCTCGGCAACTACTTCGGAGCGATGCGTCAGCACCTCGCTTCGCAGGACGAGGAGGGCGAGCACTTCTACTTCATCGCGGATTTGCACTCGCTGACGACGTCGCGTGACCCGGACGAGCTGCGCACGAACGTGCTCGAATGCGCGGTGTCCTACCTCGCGTTCGGCCTCGACCCGGAACGCGTCGCGCTCTTCCGTCAAAGCGACGTGCCCGAGGTCACCGAGCTCGCCTGGTTGCTCGCTTGCGTGACCGGAATGGGACTGCTCGAGCGCGCGCATTCGTACAAGGACAAGGTGGCGCACGGTGTGAAGCCCAACGTGGGGCTCTTCACCTATCCGATCCTGATGGCCGCGGACATCCTCGCCTACGACGCCGAGATCGTCCCGGTGGGCAAGGACCAGCAGCAGCACGTCGAGATGGCCCAGGACATGGGCGCGTCGTTCAACCACCTGTTCGGCGAGCACGCGCCCGGGGGCGAGGTGTTCGTGCGCCCCGAGGGCCGTCAGCCGCCCGGCGAGCTCTTCGCGCGCGTGCCCGGACTCGACGGCGAGAAGATGAGCAAGAGCTACGGCAACACGCTGTGGATCTTCGAGCAGGGCAAGCGCCTCAAGAAAGCGGTCGGCCGCATCACGACGGACAGCCGCGCGCCCGAGGAGCCCAAGGACCCGGACGAGCTGCTCCTTTTCGACTTCCTCGCCCTGTTCCTCGACGCCGCGGACCTCGCCGAATGGAAGGACCGCGTGCGCAAAGGCGGCGAGGGGGCTCCCGGATACGGCCACCTGAAGGTGCGCTTGATCGAAGCGATCGACGCGGCGTTCGCGCCCGCGCGCGCCCGGCGTGAGGAGCTGCTCGCCGATCGAGCGGAAGTGGAACGCGCGCTCGAGCGCGGCGCCGTGGTCGCGCGCGAGCGTGCGCGCGCGACGCTCGACCGCGCCTATCGTGCGTGCGGGATTCGGTGAACGAGCAGCAGGAATCGAGGAGATCGAAGTGACAACGAACCAACGAACCATCGTCCGATGTGTGGCGAGCGCGCTCGCCGCGTGCGCAGCCGTGGCGTGCACGAGCGCCCCCGCGAACGAGAACGAAGGCGTGCAGACGCAGCCGGCCGTGTTTCACGACCGCGCCGAACCCGGCGCGCTGAAGCGACCGTGGACGATGCGCTTCCGCGAGGCGGGCACGCTCGGCGCGAACCGCGTGCGGATCGAAGGTCCGTCGGACCTCCTGCAGCACGTCGCGATCGCGCAGGAGCCCGAGCTCTTCGACTACACCACGCGGACCGTGCCCGACGGATTGCTGCAGACGATGAGGCGCCGCGCCGACGCTTCCAACGCGCGCGCGATTCGCGCGCAGCTCGACGAGTGGCAGATCCTCTCGGCCTTCGAGCTCGAGGTGCTCCAGCGACCGGGCGACGGGCCGGTGCGCGTGATCGCGGACGGCGAGGTCATCTGGCTGGCGGAGGGCAAGGACCCCGTGTCCTCGGCGCACTTCGAGGTGGTCGGCGAGCACCCGCTTTCCGAATGACGCGATGACGAGGCGCCTCGCGGCCGTCGTTTTGCTCGTGCTACCGCTCCTCGGCGCGTGTGGCTCGACTCGCCTCTACGTCGCGCAACCGGGTCCGTACGACACGATCCCCGTGGCGTGGAAAGAGGACCTGACGCTGGCGCGCACGGCGTTCGAGCACGGCCGTCCGCGCGAGGCGCACCGCATCCTGCGTCGCTACGCCGTCGAGCAACCGGAACTCCTGCCCATCCGCGTCTTCCTGCAAGAGGTCGAGCTCGCGCTGCTCGAAGCGGGCGAAGTCGTCGGCGGATTCGCCGTCGCGGACAGCTCGAAGGCCGCGGCCTCGCTCGGCGACGTGTACCGCGACGCGGCAGATGCGCAGCCGGGCGCGGCGCGCTACGTGCTCGCGGCCCGACTCGCGACCGAGGCATCCGTCGCGTTGGCGTTGCTCGACCAAGCGCGCGCCGAGGACAGCCGTTGCGTGTGGGTGCACTACGCCATCGCGTGGTGGAACACGCGCCAGCGTCTGTACCCCGCGGCGAGGGCCTCGGTGGCCGATGCGTTCGAGCTCGATGGGGGACACCTGCCGACGATGCGCTTGCACGCGACGCACCTGGCGGGTGCGGGCGAGATCCGGCCGGCGATCGACTGCCTGCGCGCGTGGCTCGCGCGCACGGAGCTCTCTCCGCTCGTCGCGCCGTCCGTGCGCGCCGAGGCCTACATCGACCTCGCGGCGCTGTATCTCCTTCAGGAAGAGCCGGCCAAGGCACTCGACCTCGTGTCGGCGATCGATCGGGCCGACCTCGTGCACCCCGCGCGCGCGGAGCTCGTGCGCGCCGCGGCGCTCGACGAGTTGGACGAGTCTTCCCTCGCGCTCTCCGCCGCGCGCCGCGCGCGCGACCTGGCGCCGGATTCGTCGCTGGCGCTCGTGTACCAGGCGCTGCTGCTCGAGGTGCAGGGCAACCACCTGCAGGAGCGGCAGACGTGGGAGCTCTTGCTCGCCGAAACGGAAGCGATCGAGAAGGAGGCGGACGACGACCCGCTCGACTTCTCCGAGCTGCTCATTCGCCTGCGCGCGCGCGCGCGCCTCGCGACGCTCGAGCGCGAGCTCGGTACGCCGTCGCTGGGATCCACACCGTGAAGGCCGTGCTGCAACGCGCCTCGCGCGCGAGCGTCGTCGTCGCGGGCGAGACCGTGGGGGCGATCGACGCGGGCGTGTTGATCCTGCTCGGCGTTCTGCAGGGCGACGACGCGAGTACGGCGGAGCGATTGGCCGAGCGCTGCGCGCGCTATCGCTTCTTCGCGGACGAGGCGGACAAGATGAACCTGTCGCTCCTCGACATCGGCGGTGCGGCGCTCGTCGTCAGCCAGTTCACGCTCGCGGCCGACGGCACGAAGGGGCGTCGGCCGTCGTTCGACGGCGCCGAGAAGCCCGGGCCGGCGCGCGAGCTCTACCTCGCGTTCGTCGCGCGCCTGCGCGCGCTCGGCGTGCGGACGGAGACCGGCCGCTTCGGCGCGAACATGGAAGTACACCTCGTCGGCGACGGGCCGGTCACGCTCCTCCTGGACGCGACTTCGGGCGCGCGTTGAGGCGCGCGATTGGCGGCCGATCGCGGCCGATCGCGGTCGGCCGGATCGACGCAAGTTCTTGCTTGACATGGAGATATTGCGACTCGTATGGTCCGAAGAGCGCTCCGGAACGGTCGCCTTCGGGCGGACGAACGGGGCGTCTTGAACGCCCCTGCCATCGGGCTTCTGCGATCGCCCCGTACCGGTTCGATCGCGCAAGGGTCCGAACCTGCCTGCCCGCGCTTTCGCGGACCCAGAGAACGACCTCGCGCATGGCCGCTCCCGGTATCCACACGACGACCAAGAAGGAGCTAGTGAACCGGATTGCGGACAGCACCGGTCACACCAAGGTCGTCGTCAAGGAAGTCCTGCAGACGTTCCTCGACCTGATCATCCACGAGCTGTCGCTCGGGAACCGGCTCGAGTTCCGCGAGTTCGGCGTCTTCGAGGTGAAGGAGCGTCGCGCGCGCCGCGCGCAGAACCCGCGCACGCTCGAGAAGGTCGACGTGCCCGCGAAGCGCGTCGTCAAGTTCAAGGTGGGGCGCCTCATGCGCCAGCGCGTGTGCGACGAACCGCCGCCCACGCCGCCGCCCGCCGCGACCAAGACGCCGCCGCCGGCTCCGCGCAAACCCGAGCCTCCGCCCGAGCCGCCGCCGAAGCCGGTCAACCGCTCGCCGTTCTAGACGCGCGTCGGCTGGACCGCGCGCTCGATCGCCTGAAGCACGTCCGCGACCAGGTCGTCGGCGTGTTCGATCCCGACCGAGAGGCGCACGAGTCCGTCGTTCAGGCCGGCCTTCTTGCGTTCCTCCGCGGGGATGCTCGCGTGCGTCATGCTGCACGGCACGTCGACGAGTGACTCGACGCCGCCGAGCGACTCGGCCAGCGTGAAGACCTGGACCGCGCAAGCGAACGCGTTCGCCGATTCGATCCCACCGGCGAGCTCGAACGAGATCATGCCGCCGAAGTCCTTCATCTGGCGCGCGGCGAGCGCGTGCCCGGCGTGGGACTCGAGGCCGGGGTAGTGGATGTGCTCGACGGCCGGGTGCTCGCTGAGCGCCGCCGCGACGGCCTTCGCGTTCTCGCAGTGACGCTCCATGCGAATCGGCAGCGTCTTCGTCCCGCGCAGGAACAGGAACGACTCCATCGGCCCGAGCTGGCCGCCGACCGAGTTCTGATAGAACGCGAGCTCCTCGCGCAGCCCGTCGTCGTTGCCGACGAGCGCGCCGCCGACGGCATCGGAGTGCCCGCCGAGGTACTTCGTCATCGAGTGCAGCACGACGTCGGCGCCGAGCTCGAGCGGTTGCTGGAGGAACGGCGTCGCGAACGTGTTGTCGACGATCGTGAGCGCGCCCGCGCGTTTGGCGATCGCGACGCACGCCTCGATGTCGCAGATCGAGAGCAGCGGGTTCGAAGGCGTCTCGATGTAGATGTAGCGCGTCGAGTCGGTGACCGCCGCCGCCACCGCGTCCGTGTCCGTCGCGTTGACGAACGTGAAGCGCAGGCCGTAGCGCTCGAAGACCTTCGTGAACAGGCGGAACGTGCCTCCATAGAGGTCGTTCGCAGCGACGACATGGTCACCGGGCACGAGTCGCGCACAGAGCGCGTTGGCGGCGGCGAGGCCGGACGCGAAGCAAAGCCCCCATGCGCCGCTCTCGAGCGACGCGACGTTCAGCTCGAGCGCCGTCCGCGTCGGGTTGCCGCTGCGCGAGTACTCGTACCCCTGGCGCGGCTGCGCGGGCGCGTCCTGCTCGAACGTCGTCGTGAAGTAGACGGGCGTCATCACCGCGCCGTTCTCGGGCGCCGGGCCTTGGCCCGCGTGGATCGCGCGCGTTTCGAAACGCAGCTTGGAGTGGTCTTTCATGATTCGGAGAGTCGGTCGATGGATCGCCCCAGTCTATCAGCCGGCCGCCGAAGTCGTGCGCCCGTGCGCCCGTGCGCGCGGAGTGCAGGGTTAGAATCCCCGGCGTGGGCTCCGACACCGAAACCGAACCCGCGCCGTTGTGCGATGACAATCGGGAGCTCGCGCGCTTTGCGGCGGGCGCGCTCGATTGGCCGGCTGTTCGCGAGCTCATCCGACCGCTCGCGCTGTCCGCGATCGGCGCGCGCTATGTCGCGGAGCTCGTGCCGCTCGCGGACGAGCAAGCGCGTGGCGCGTTGGCGCGCGCGGAGGAGCTCCAGCGCCTGCGCGCCGCCGATGGAACGGCCGCCGCGCGAGCCGAGCCGGAGGCCAGTCGTTCGGACGAGCCACCGCTCGCCGGCGTTCCGGATCCCGTTCCGCTGCTGCGCGATGCCGCGCGCTACGGGCGTTCGCTCTCGGGCGAGGACTTGGTCGACGTCGCGCGCCTCCTGCGCGTCACCGAGGACGTCGCGCATTGGCTCGCGGCGCGGCGTGGTTCGCTCGTCGCGACGAACCACCTCTGGGCCGACCCGCCGGAGGTCGGCGCGCTGCGTCAACGGCTCGAGGACGCGCTCGACCGGCGCGGCAAGGTCGTCGACGATGCGAGCCCGAGGCTCGCGCGCCTGCGGCTCGCGATGGCCGACGTCGAACGCGAGCTCGACGCGCTGATGCGCGAGCTCGCCGGACGACAGAACCTGCGCGCCGCGTTCGCCGAGGGACACGCGGGGCAGGTGCACCGGCGATCGGGACGGCGCGTTCTCGCCGTGCGCGAACGCCAAGCCGGGCGCATTCCGGGCATCGTTCACGATCGCTCGCAATCCGGTCAGACGGTGTTCGTCGAGCCGCGCGGCGCGGTCGAGCTCGGCAACCGGCTCGCGGGACTCGAGGCCGACGCGGCACGTGAGGTCGCGCGCATCCTGACCGAGCTGACGCAGGCGGTGCTCGCCAAGCGCGGCGACATCGAGTCCTGCGCGGAGCGCGTCGGTCGCCTCGAACTCGGTGTGATCTCCGCGCGCTTCGCCGCGCGCTACGACGGCCGCGTCGCGCGCGTCGCGGGCGATCCGGGGAACGCGACGGGGCTCGTCCTGCGCGGCTTCCGCCATCCACTGCTCGCCGAACAGGTGCGGCAGGAGACGCTCGAGTGCGTCGTGCCGATCGACGTGCGCCTCGGCGCCGACTTCGACATGCTCGTCGTTACCGGTCCGAACACCGGCGGAAAAACGCTCGCGCTCAAGAGCGCCGGGCTCGCTTCGCTGCTGACTCGCTTGGGCTTCGCGCTGCCGTGCAACGACGGCACGACCGTTCCGTTGTTCGACGGCATCGTCGCGGACATCGGTGACGAGCAGGAGATCGAGCAGAACCTCTCGACGTTCGCGTCGCATCTCGTGCGCATCAAGGCCGGCTTGGAGCGCGCGACCGAGCGCACGCTCGTCCTGCTCGACGAACTCGGTGGGGGAACGGACCCGGTCGAGGGCGCGGCGCTCGGCGAAGCGATCCTCGAGCACCTGCTCGAACGGCGCATCCCCACGCTCGCCAGCACGCACCTCGGCCAGCTGAAGGCGTTCGGCTTCCGTTTCGAGCGCGCCGAGAACGCACACGTCGAATTCGACGTCGAGTCGCTCGCGCCGCGCTACACGGTCGTGATCGGCGCACCCGGCGAGTCGCGCGCGCTCGCGATCGCGGGGCGCCTCGGACTGCCGGCGTCGATCATCGAGCGCGCCGACGCGCGCGTCGAGCGCGGCGATTCGGAGGCCGCGACGATCATGCAGTCGATGCGCGACGTGCGCGTCGACGCCGAGCGCTTGCGCAACGAGGCGGGCGAGCGACTGGTCGACCTCGAGCGCGAGATCGAAGTGGCCGAGGAGGAGCGCGCGAAGATCGGCGCGAAGACCGCGCGCCTGGAGGCGGAGGCCCAGCTCGGTCTCGAGGAGCGTCTGCGCCGCTCGCGCGAGTGGATCGAGCGCGTGCGGCGGCTGCTCCCGCAGGTCGAGCAGCGGGCGCGCGAAGAGCTCGCGGTCGCGTTGACCGGGCTCGAGGACGCGCTCGGCGACGCCGCGCTCACCGACCGACGTCAGGCGTTCCTCGACGGATTGAAGAAGGGGTCGCTCGTGTGGCTCCCGACCTTCAAGAAGCGCGCGAGCGTGACGCGCATCTACCGCGACAAGCGCGAGCTCAAGGTGCGCCTGGGCAAGCACGAGCTCTCGATCGCGTTCGACGACGTCACCTTCTACGAGAACCTCTGATTCGTCGCCGCGGTGGTCGCGCCGAGGCGCGTGCGGCTATCCTCTCCGCATGGGCGCACTGCGATGGACGACGGCGGGGGAGTCGCACGGGAGGAGTCTCGTGGCGATCCTCGAGGGGATCCCCGCCGGAATGCAGCTCGACGTCGCGCGCGTCGACGCGGAGCTCGTGCGGCGCCAGGGAGGCTATGGTCGCGGCGGCCGGATGAGGATCGAGTCGGACTCGATCCAGCTCCTGTCCGGAACGAAGGCCGGCGTCACGCTCGGTTCGCCGATCGCCTTCACGATCGAGAACAAGGACCACACGATCGAGAAGTTGCCGACGCCGACGAACCCGCGTCCCGGCCACGCCGACCTCGCCGGTTGCCAGAAGTTCACGCACACGGATCCGCGCGCGGTGCTCGAGCGCGCGAGCGCGCGTGAGACCGCGGCGCGCGTCGCGCTCGGCGCCATCGCGCGCCAGCTCCTCGACGCGTTCGGGATCGAAGTGTTCGCGCACGTCGTCGAGCTCGGTGGAGAGCGCGTCGGCGAGGACGCTTGGCGCGACGATCGCGACGAGCGGCTCGCGCGGCGCGCGGCGAGCGACTTCTGGTCGCTCGATCCGGACGCGGACGCCCGCTTCCGCGCCCGGGTCGACCGCGCGCGCGAGGAGCGCGACTCGCTCGGAGGTGTCTTCGAGACGCGCGCGCTCGGGCTGCCCCCCGGGCTCGGGAGCTGCGCCAGCGGCCCCGCTCGGCTGACGGCGCGGATCGGCGGAGCGCTCTTCTCGATCCCCGCGATGAAAGGAGTGGAGTTCGGCCTCGGCTTCGAGGGGGCCCGGCGCGTGGGCTCCGTCGTCCACGACCCGATCGTGCCGCAACCGGGTCCGTTCGGCCGTTTCGGGCGCGCCTCCAACCACGCCGGCGGACTCGAGGGCGGGATGACGAACGGCGAGCCGCTCGTCGTTCGGACCGCGATGAAGCCGATCCCGTCCCTCAAGCAAGGTCTCCCGAGCGTGGACTTCGGCACCGGAGCGGCGGTTCAGGCGACCTACCAGCGCTCGGATGTCACGTCGGTGCCCGCTGCGAGCGTGGTGGGGGAGGCGGTCGTCGCGCTCGAACTCGCGGGGGCCTTCCTGGACAAGTTCGGGGGGGATGCGCTCGATCACGTGCGCGACTCGTTCGACGCGTGGCGGGAGCGCGTGCGCAGGGTCTGACATTCGCGCGGGAAAAGCGTCCACCGTGCTTGCATGGTCGGCGCGGAAACGTAGGATCTCCCGCCTTCTCCGCGCTAGGGCCACCCCCACAACGGTCGCTTGACGCGCTGGCCCGCCAGCGTAGCTCAATTGGCAGAGCCCCTGATTTGTAATCAGGAGGTTGTGGGTTCGAGTCCCACCGCTGGCTCCAATCGCGGGGCACCCGACGGATCGTCGTCGAGTGGAAGGACGGCTACGAACACGATCAGGCTCGAATCGGCCACGGCTCGTCCAGACGATTCACCGCGCGAACGACGGCGTTGGCACGGTTTGCTCCCTCACAACGAGACAGAACATGATGAGACGGAAGCGTCCGTGCGACGGCGCTCCGACGGCCGCGTTGCCCAGGCAACGCGATCGAGGAGCGCGGCGACTCGGATGCGCTATCACCGGACATCGGTATGGATCGCCATCAGGTCCACGGGGCGTGTATCGAAGCGCGCGTTCGAACTCTCGAGTTCGCGAGAACGCAGCGCGCGAGCGCGTCCCGACCACGATCCAACTCGGGGGGGATTCCCGAGCGGCCAAAGGGGTCAGACTGTAAATCTGATGGCAACGCCTTCGCAGGTTCGAATCCTGCTCCCCCCACCATTCCGCCGTCTCGTTCCCGGTTGCCGCCGACTTCGCGACTCACGCGAGCGAGCCACTCCCCATCGCGGGCGTAGTTCAATGGTAGAACGTCAGCCTTCCAAGCTGAACGCGTGGGTTCGATTCCCATCGCCCGCTCCACCTCGCCGCGAAAGCTCGCCTTCACGATCCGGCGACCGCCGTTCGCACACGCTGCTGTAGCTCAGTGGTAGAGCACTTCCTTGGTAAGGAAGAGGTCATGGGTTCAAGTCCCATCAGCAGCTCCAACCGTCTCACCATCCTTCACGATCCGCGCCGCTCGCGCGTTCCGCGCGCACCGCAGGTCGCGTTTCTTCTTTCAACTCGTTCGATCGTTGTTCGGCTCCGCGCCGGGCGGCGAATCATCTCACTACTCGCGATCCCAGAGCGGCGCCATGGCGTCGCACCCACTCCAAACCGCAGCGGGGCAAAGGCCCTGGTGAATCATGGCTAAGGAAGTCTTCGAGCGCACAAAGCCGCATTGCAACGTCGGAACCATCGGCCACGTGGACCACGGCAAGACCACCCTCACGTCGGTGATTTGCCGCGTCCAGGCCCTTCGCGGACTCGCGAAGTCGATGAATTTCGACGACATCGACAAGGCACCGGAAGAGAAGGCGCGTGGGATCACGATCTCCACGGCTCACGTCGAGTACGAGACGGGCAGCCGTCACTACGCTCACGTCGACTGCCCCGGGCACGCCGACTACGTCAAGAACATGATCACGGGTGCCGCCCAGATGGACGGCGCGATCCTCGTGGTGTCGGCCTCGGACGGCCCGATGCCGCAGACGCGCGAGCACATCCTGCTCGCCCGTCAGGTCAACGTCCCCGCGATCGTCGTGTTCCTCAACAAGGTCGATCAAGTCGACGACGACGAACTGCTCGACCTGGTCGAGATGGAAGTTCGCGAACTGCTCGACAAGTACGACTTCCCGGGCGACGACACGCCGATCATCCGCGGCTCCGCGCTGAAGTGCGAAGAGGCACTCAACGCGGACACGCCGGTCGACGACGCGATCTTCCAGCCGATCAAGGACCTGATGGATGCGGTGGACAGCTTCATCCCGACGCCCGACCGCGACGTCGACAAGGCCTTCCTCATGCCCGTCGAAGACGTCTTCTCGATCGAGGGTCGCGGCACGGTCGTGACCGGCAAGATCGAGCAAGGTCGCGTCAAGATGGGCGAGGAGATCGAGATCGTCGGGATCACCGACACGCGCAAGACGACCTGCACGGGCGTCGAGATGTTCCAGAAGACGATGAACGAGGGCGAGGCGGGCGACAACGTCGGCTGCCTGCTTCGTGGTGTGAAGAAGGAGGACGTGCAGCGCGGCATGGTGCTCGCCAAGCCGGGCACGATCACTCCGCACACGCACTTCGAAGGCGAGGTGTACATCCTCTCGAAGGACGAGGGTGGACGTCACACGCCGTTCTTCAAGGGCTACCGCCCGCAGTTCTACTTCCGCACGACGGACGTGACCGGTGAGGTGCTCAAGCTCACCGCCATGGACGGCAGCGACGCCGAGATGTGCATGCCCGGCGACAACATTCGCGTCGAAGGCAAGCTCATCACTCCGATCGCGATGGAAGGCCAGCTGCGCTTCGCCATCCGCGAGGGCGGCCGCACGGTCGGCTCGGGCGTCGTCACGAAGATCATCGAGTAGAGCGCGATCGACCCACCGCCGAGCCCGGGCTGACCGCCAGGGCTCGGCGGTCCGTTCTCGCTCGAGTCCCACCGGCAAGCTCCCGATCAGGCCGTCATGAAGATCAAAGAACGCTACGTGTTTCTGGTGTGCAGCAAGTGCCGCAACCGGAACTACACGACCCACAAGCGACTGAAGGCCGCCTACAAGCTCGAGAAGGCGAAGTACTGCCGCTTCTGTCGCGAGCACACGAGTCACAAGGAGCGGAAGCTGTAACGAGGCGGGGAGCGCGGCCACGCGCACACCTGTTCGTTCGACTCCCCGCCGGCCGCGCGCCGGCGCCCACTCCACCCAAGGACCATGAACCGATACAAAGCAAACCAAGGACGACTCGCGCGGGTGGCCGCGTTCTGGATGTCGGCTGCCTTGCTGCTCTTCGGCTGCACGTTCCTGTTCGACCAGCTGATCGGAGTCGCGTCGATGCGCCACGCGATCGGCGGCGCATCGTTCCTGTCGGTGGAGCTCAGCCCGGCGTTCCTCGTCGCGGCGCTCTTGTTCGTGGGTGGCACGGCAGCGATCTTCATCTGGCAGCAGAAGCCCAAGGTCGCCGACCTGTTGATCGATACGGAGTCCGAGCTTCGCAAGGTGACCTGGCCCACGCTCGACGAGGTGATGAACTCGTCGACCATCGTCGTGTTCTTCGTTCTGTTCCTGGGCGCGTTCCTCGCGCTGGCAGACGTTCTGCTCACGCGCATCGTGCGCGTGATCCTGTGGGGAGGCGGCGCTTAGCGATGGAATACAAGTGGTACTTCGTTCGATGCCAATCGGGCCGCGAGGATTCGATCCGCAAGCAGCTCGAGACGCGCCTCAACGTGAAGGGGCTGCAGGACATCGTTCCGCAGGTGCTCGTGCCGTTCGAGCGCGTCACCGAGCTGAAGAGCGGGAAGCGCAAGATCGTCTCGAAGAAGCTCTACCCCGGCTACCTGATGGTCCAAGCGGACCTTTCGGACCCGGAGGACAACCGCGCGATCGAAGCACGCTCCACGCTGCGCGAGACGCCCGGTTTCGGCGACTTCCTCGGCGCGCGCGGCGCGCCGGAAGCGCTCACCGAGACGCAGGTGACGAGCATTCTCGCGCGCATGTCGGACTCGGAAGAGCGTCCGCAAATCGCCATCAGTCTCCGCAAAGGGGACATGGTCAAGATCAAGTCCGGTGCCTTCGATGGCTTCGATGGAACCATCGACGAAGTGAATCCGGACAAAGGGACGGTCAAAGTGACCGTGACGATCTTCGGTCGTCCGACCCCCGTCGAGCTCGAGTACTGGGAGATCGAAGCCGTCTAGCGGGCAACCCCGCGACGACTAGGAGAATCGCATGGCCAAGGAAGCCGTAGCCAAGATCAAGCTCCAATGCCCCGCTGGGAAGGCGACGCCCGCCCCTCCGGTCGGGCCCGCGCTCGGTGCGCATGGAGTGAACATCGCTGGGTTCGTCAAAGAGTTCAACGATCGGACCCGCGAGCAGATGGGTCTGATCATCCCGGTCGAAATCTCGGTCTATGCGGACCGGAGCTTCGACTTCATCCTCAAGTCGCCGCCCGCCGCGGTGCTGCTCAAGAAGGCGGCGAGCGTCGAGAAGGGCGCGGGCAACGTCGGCACCGAGATCGTCGGGAGCGTGACGCGCGCGCAGGTTGCAGAGATCGCGGAGCTGAAGATGGCCGACCTCAACGCACGCAGCGTCGAGCAAGCGTCTCTCATCATAGAAGGAACGGCACGTTCGGCCGGCATCGAGGTCGTCGACTAGACCCATGGCGAAGCGCAGCAAGAAGTACCGGGCGGCAGTGGAGCGTGTGGATCGCGCTCGTCTGTACGACCCTAAAGAAGCACTCGATCTTCTGAAGTCCCTCCCGGGACCGAAGTTCGATGAGACCGTCGATGTCGTCGTTCGACTCGGCATCGACCCGCGTCGCTCCGACCAGCTCGTCCGCGGGGCCGTGTCGCTGCCGAAGGGCCTCGGACGCACCGTGAAGGTCGTCGTGTTCGCCGAGGGCGAGAAGGCCGAAGCCGCGCAGGCCGCGGGCGCCGACGAGGTCGGCAGCGCGGACCTCGCCGAGAAGATCCAGGGCGGCTGGATGGACTTCGACGTCGTCATCGCGAGCCCGGACATGATGAAGCACGTCGGCAAGCTCGGCAAAGTGCTCGGTCCGCAGGGCAAGATGCCCAGCCCCAAGTCGGGCACGGTCACTCCGGACGTCGCCAACGCGGTGACGGAGTTCAAGGCGGGCAAGGTCGAGTTCCGGACGGACGCGGGCGGCAACGTCCACGCGCCCGTCGGCAAGCGCTCGTTCGCCGTCGACGACCTCGCGGTCAACCTCGAGGCGTTCCTCGATCACCTGCTCTCGCTGCGGCCGTCCGCGGTGAAGGGTTCGTTCCTCCGTCGCGTCTCGGTCAGCACGACGATGGGGCCCGGCGCCTGGATTTCCTACGAGGGTTGACGCCATGCCGAATCAGATCAATCAGCTGATGGTGCGCGAGCTCACCGACGCGTTCCAAACCTCCGAGGGACTCATCTTCGTGTCCCTGCTCGGGCTCACCGTGCAGGAAACCGAACGCCTGCGGACCTCGCTCGCGGAGCAAGGCGTCCGGTTGCTCATGGTGCGCAACCGCCTCGCGGAGCTCGCGATGAAAGAGAGCGGCCTCGAGCTGCCGAAGGGGGTCCTCGCGGGCAACGTCGGCTGCTGCTGGGGAGGCGTCGAGCACGCCATCCACGCCGCGAAGGTCCTGCACACCTCGCCCGAGAAGAAGGCCGGCAAGGTCGCGCTGCGCGCGGGCATGCTCGAGGGCAACGTCCTCGACGAAACCGGCGCCGTCGCTCTCGCTTCGTTGCCCACGCGCGACGAACTGCGCTCGATGATCCTCGGCACGATTACCGCTCCGGCGCAGAACCTCGTCGGTCTGCTCGCGGCTCCTGGGGGCGCGCTCGCGCGCGTGCTTCAGGCTCACATCGACGCGGACAGTTCGTCCGCTGATGGCGCCGAGGCGAGCGCCTGAATCCATTCGCGTCGGGCGATGCGTCGTCCGGCATTCTCGATCACGTCCGGCAGACGGGATGCCGGTCGGAACGCATTCAACGAACCCCGACGTTTCTCGCAGGAGAAAACCCAATGTCCGAAGAAACCAACGTCGTCGAGCTCGATGCCGAGCTCGAAGGACTGGCTGGCCAACTCGATCAACTCACCCTCCTCCAGGCTTCGCAGCTCGTGAAGCATCTCGAGGACAAGTGGGGCGTCAGCGCTGCGGCTCCGGTCGCGGTCGCCGCCGCAGCACCGGCCGGAGGCGGCGGTGACGCTGCCGAAGAGAAGACTTCCTTCAACGTCATCCTCGAAGGATTTGGCGACAAGAAGATCCAGGTCATCAAGGAGGTCCGCGCGATCACCGGCCTGGGCCTCAAGGAAGCCAAGGAGCTCGTCGACGGCGCCCCCTCGCCCATCAAGGAAGGGGCATCGAAGGACGAAGCCGACGAAATCAAGGCGAAGATCGAAGCTGCGGGCGGGTCCGTCAAGGTCGACTAGACCAAGCCGCCGCTCCTTTGATCCGAACCTTTGCGAAGGCGCCCGAGGGCGTCGCAGGCGGTCGTCCCGGGCCCAAGAATGGGCATCGGGCTGGCTTCTGGCGATCCTCGGACCGGAATCCGAGCCCTGCCCCGGCGGGACCGGGTGGTTTCTGTCCTCGTTTTGAGGATGATGGAGCCCCCGTGCCCAACTCGCCCCTTCGAACCGGGCGAGTCGGGGGGCGTCGATCTTCGGACGACGCGTCCTCGCGTGCCGTGCGACCTCGACGCGCGGTGACACCGAGCCCCTCGATTCCCGTGCCGCTCGCAACCTTCGGCTGCTCGATCTCGCATCGTGGCTTCGGCGATCCGTCGCCGCACTAACTCTCCATCGCGACGCCCCGCGCGGGTGTCGCTTCGATGTCGTCTTCGCGCGCCGGCCCGCTCGCCGGCGCTCCTGATCCGACCCGATCGCGACCGAACCGCTCGCTCCCTGAATTAACGATGACCGCGACGCAAGAGATCCGCACGTTTGGCCGGTACAAGCACGTCACCGACGTCCCCGACCTCACCGAGATTCAGCGGAAGGCGTATGAGGACTTCCTCATGGTCGAGACCCCGCAGTCGGCGCGACCGGCCCAGGGTCTCGAGGAGCTGCTCCGCGAGGTCTTCCCCATCTACTCGTACGACAAGACGATGTGCCTCGAGTACGTCGGCTACGAGCTGGGGCGGCCGCGCTACGCGATCGAGGAGTGCCGCAAGCTGCGGCTGACCTTCGGTTATCCGTTCAAGGTGCGCCTGCGCCTGGTCAAGCCCGAGCCCGTCGAGGAAGAGGTCTACCTCGGCGAGATCCCGATCATGATCGGCGGCGGCGAGTTCATCGTGAACGGCTCCGAACGCGTGATCGTCAGCCAGCTGCACCGTTCGCCGGGCGTCGACTTCTCGGTCGATACCGTCAGCTCGGATCGCAAGCTGCACAGCTGCTGGATCATCCCGGAGCGCGGCTCCTGGATCGAGCTCAACGTCACGAAGAAAGAGATCCTGACGGTCCGCATCGACCAGTCGGGCAAGTTCTCCGCTGTGACGCTGCTGCGCGCGCTCGACGAAGACCTCTCCACCGACCAGGACCTGCTGCGCCACTTCTACACGACGAAGGTCATCAAGAAGGGCAAGAACCAGACGGAGAACGCGTTCGCGAAGCTCATCACCGGCAAGATCGCGGTGGGGGACATCGTCGTCCTGAAGACGGGCGAAGTGCTCGTTCCGTCCGCCACGCCGATCTCGGAAGCGGCCGCGCTCGAAACTGCGGCGGGGGACCTTGCGGAAGTCGAAGTCATCGACGCCGATCCGCAGGACCTCGACATGCTGATCATCAACTCGCTGCACGAGGATCCGTGCAAGAGTCACAGCGAGGCGCTGCTCAAGATCTACAGCCGCCTGCGTCCGGGCAACCCGCCGCAGCTCGAGAAGGCGCGCGAGCTCTTCCACGAGAAGTTCTTCGACGCCCAGCGCTATCGCCTCGGTCGTGTCGGACGCTTCCGCCTGAACCGCAAGTACAAGCAGGACATCCCCGAGGACGTCCAGGTGCTGCAGCCCGCGGACATCGTGAACTCGATCAAGTACCTGCTCTCGCTGCGCGAGGGCACGGGCATGATCGATGACATCGACAACCTCGGCAACCGGCGCGTGCGGACGATCGCCGAGCTCGCGAGCGAGGAGTTCCGCAAGGGTCTGCTCAAGCTGCGCCGCACCGCCCAGGAGCGGATGAACCTCGAGAACCCCGAGACGGTCTCGCCGCGCAACCTGATCAACTCGAAGACGTTCTCGAGCGCGGTCGATTACATCTTCGGACGCGGTGAACTCAGCCAGTTCGTCGACCAGACGAACCCGCTCAGCCAACTGACGCACGAGCGGCGCCTGTCGGCGCTCGGCCCGGGCGGTCTCAACCGCAAGCGCGCCGGCTTCGACGTGCGCGACGTGCACCTGTCTCACTATGGTCGCCTCTGCCCGATCGAGACGCCGGAAGGCTCGAACATCGGTCTGATCTCGTCGCTCGCGCTCTACTCGAAGCTCGACGACTACGGCTTCCTCGTGACGCCGTACCGCGCGGTGAAGAACGGCAAGCTGACCGACACGGTCGAGTTCTTCCGCGCCGACCAGGAAGAGGGGCAGGTGATGGCGCCCGCCGACACCGAGATCGACGACGACGGTTCGCTCCGGGGGCCGCGCGTTCTCGCGCGGCGCGACGGCAACAACATCGAGCTGCCGCCGGAGGAGATCGACTACCTCGACGTCTCGCCGAAGCAGATCATCGGTGTGTCCGCGGCACTCATTCCGTTCCTCGAGCACGACGACGCCAACCGCGCGCTCATGGGATCGAACATGCAGCGCCAGGCCGTTCCGCTCCTGATCACCGATCCGCCCATCGTGGGGACCGGGATGGAGAAGCTGATCGCCGACAACACCGACCTGGTGGTGCGCGCGCGCGCCGCCGGAACGGTGGACTACGTCGACAGCCAGCTGATCATGATCGGCGACGAGGAGTACAAGCTCGCCAAGTATCACGGGCTCAACGAGCGCACGTGCCAGACGCACAAGCCGGTCGTGTCCGAGGGCGACACCGTCGTCGAGGGCCAGCTTCTCGCGGACGGCGCCGCGACGAAGAACGGCGAGCTCGCGCTCGGCCGCAACATCGTCGTCGCGTTCATGGCCTGGGAAGGCCTGAACTACGAGGATGCCATCCTGGTGTCCGAGGGCCTCGTGAAGGAGGACGTCTTTACCTCGATCCACATCGAGGAGTACGACGTCGAGATTCGCGAGACGAAGCTCGGCAAGGAAGAGTTCACGCGCGACATCCCGAACGTCGGTGAGGCCGCGCTCGCGAACCTCGACGATGGCGGCATCGTTCGCATCGGGACGCGCGTCGAAGCCGGCGACATCCTGGTCGGCAAGGTCGCGCCGAAGTCGAAGAGCGAGCTGACGCCCGAAGAGAAGCTGCTGCACGCGATCTTCGGCCGTGCCGGTGTCGACGTGAAGAACGCTTCGCTCACGATGCCCCCGGGCTCGCGCGGCGTGGTCATCGACTCGCAGAAGTTCTCACGCCGCGTCAACCTCACGGACACCGAGCGCCAGCGCGTGCTCGCGCAGATCCGCGACGCCGAGAAGGACTTCCTGCAGGCGTTCCGCGAGCTGACCGCCAGCATGCTCGACAACGTGCAGACCGACATCGGTCAAAAGGTCACCGACGACGTGACGGGCAAGCCCGTCGAACTCGACGACACAGCCACGTTCGACACGCTGCGTCGCGTCAAGCTGCTCTGCCTGGCGGCGGCCGAGGACCTGTCGAGCGAAGACAAGCGTCAGAGCGCGCTGCGCACGATCGAGGAGCACCAGTCGCGCATCGAACGGCGCGAGAGCGACAAGAACAAGGTCGTGAACCGCCTGTCGCGCGGCGACGAGCTGCCGACCGGTGTGCTCGAGATGGTCAAGGTCTACGTCGCGACGAAGCGCACGCTGTCGGTCGGTGACAAGATGGCCGGCCGTCACGGCAACAAGGGCGTCGTGTCGAAGATCATGCCGATCGAGAACATGCCGTACCTCGAAGACGGCACCCCGGTCGACATCGTTCTGAACCCGCTCGGCGTTCCCAGCCGCATGAACGTCGGCCAGATTCTCGAGACGCACCTCGGCCTGGCCGGATTGAAGCTCGGCGTTCGCTTCCACACGCCGCCGTTCGACGGCGCGACGGAGGAGGAGATCGAGGCCGCGCTGCGCGAAGCGGGGCTTCCCGAGTCCGGCAAGTTCAACCTGATCGACGGCCGCACCGGCGAGCCGTTCGAGCAGGGCGTGACCGTCGGCGTCATGTACATGCTCAAGCTGCACCACCTCGTCGATGAGAAGGTGCACGCGCGGGCGACCGGGCCCTACAGCCTGATCACGCAGCAACCGCTCGGTGGCAAGGCGCGCTTCGGCGGCCAGCGCTTCGGCGAGATGGAAGTGTGGGCGCTCGAGGCCTACGGCGCTGCGGCGATCCTGCAGGAGCAGTTGACGGTCAAGTCCGACGACGTCGACGGGCGGACGAAGATCTACGAATCGATGGTGAAGGGGCTCAACATCCTCGAGCCCGGAACACCCGTTTCGTTCGAAGTGCTTTGCAACGAGATCAAGGGCCTCGGTTTGAACATCGAGCTCCAAAAGAAGGTGACCCTCTAATGCTCGACGTCAGCGACAACAACCAACCGAACCGGGTCAACGACTACGGCAGCGTCAAGATCAGCTTGGCCTCGCCGGAGGACATCCGGTCGTGGTCGTACGGCGAGGTCAAGAAGCCCGAGACGATCAACTATCGGACGTACCGTCCGGAGCGCGACGGCCTCTTCTGCGAACGCATCTTCGGTCCGGAGAAGGACTGGGAGTGCTTCTGCGGCAAGTACAAGGGCATCAAGCACAAGGGCATCGTTTGCGACAAGTGCGGCGTGATGATCACGCACTCGCGCGTGCGCCGGAAGCGAATGGGGCACATCAACCTCGCCGCGCCGGTCGCCCACATCTGGTTCTTCAAGGCGATGCCGTCGCGACTCGGCACGTTGCTCGACCTCAAGACGTCGGACATCGAGCGCATCGTCTACTTCCAGGACTACATCGTCATCGATCCCGGCGACACACCGCTGGAAGAGCGCCAGCTCCTGACCGAAGACGAGTTCCGGCAGGCGCGCGCCAAGTACGGCTCGGAGTTCGAGGCCGACATGGGCGCGGAGGCGATCAAGAAAATGCTCCGCCGCCTGCAGCTCGACAAGGTGTCGAGCGAGCTGCACGAGGAGCTCCTGTCCACGCGTTCGAAGCAGCGCCAGCGCGACATCATCAAGCGCCTGCGCGTGGTCGAGATGCTCTCCGACTCGACCAACGAGCCCAGCTGGATGGTGCTCGACGCGATCCCGGTCATCCCGCCGGACCTGCGCCCGCTGGTCCTGCTCGACTCGGGCAACTTCGCGACGTCGGACCTCAACGACCTCTACCGTCGTCTGATCAACCGCAACAACCGGCTCAAGAAGCTGCTCGACCTCAACGCACCCGAGGTCATCATCCGCAACGAGAAGCGGATGCTGCAGCAGTCGGTCGACGCGCTGTTCGACAACGGTCGCTGCCGTCGTCCGGTGCTCGGTTCGTCCAACCGCCCGCTCAAGTCGCTGACCGACATGATCAAGGGCAAGCAGGGTCGCTTCCGCGAGAACCTGCTGGGCAAGCGCGTCGACTACTCGGCGCGTTCGGTCATCGTCGTCGGTCCGGACCTCTACCTGCACCAGTGCGGTCTGCCCAAGAAGATCGCGCTCGAGCTGTTCCAACCGTTCATGATCCGTCGGCTCAAGGAGCTCGGGCTCGCCGACACGATCAAGTCGGCGAAGCGCATGCTCGAGCGGCGCGACGAGGACGTGTGGGACATCCTGGACGAGGTGATCCGCGATCACCCGGTCATGCTGAACCGCGCGCCCACGCTGCACCGCATGGGCATCCAGGCCTTCGAGCCGGTGCTCATCGAGGGCAACGCCATTCGGTTGCACCCGCTCGTGTGCGGCGGCTTCAACGCCGACTTCGACGGTGACCAGATGGCCGTCCACCTGCCGCTCTCGTACGAGGCGCAGATCGAAGCCGCGACGCTGATGTTGTCGACCAACAACGTCTTCTCGCCGGCGAGCGGCTACCCCGTCATCGCGCCGTCGCAGGACATGGTTCTCGGTCTCTTCTATCTGACGAAGGACCACATGGGGACGTACAAGAACTCGACCCCGCGCATCTACAGCAGCCCGAGCGAGCTCTTCCTCGCCTACGGCCACGGCTACACGGACACGCACCGCCCGGTGTTCGTCCGCATGGAGCCGGGCACGCTGATCAAGCAGAAGCGTTCGCAGGATCCGGTCGAGGTCGACGCGAACGGCAAGATCGACATCAAGGGCAAGCGCTCGTACGTGTCGACGACCATCGGCCGCGCGATCTTCAACGACATCCTTCCCCCCGGGATGCCGTACTACAACTACGAGCTCTCGAAGAGCGGCATCGCCGGTTTGATCAGCGACTGCCACCGTCTGCTCGGACGCGACGCCACGCTGCGTCTGCTCGACGACCTCAAGAACCTCGGGTTCAAGTCCGCGACGCGCGCCGGCCTGTCCTTCTCGAAGGGCGACATGTGTGTGCCGGAGTCGAAGCAGCGCATCATCGACGAGACGCAAGCGAAGATCGAGTTGGTCGAGAAGGCGTTCAACAAGGGCACGGTCACGGACGGCGAGCGCTACCTGAAGATCATCGACCTGTGGACGCATGCCCGCGAAGCGCTCGGTCAGGACCTGATCAAGGTGCTCCAGGAGGACGTGCGCGACGAGGACGTCTACGTCAACCCGATCTATTGCATGGTGACGTCGGGCGCCCGGGGTTCGATCGACCAGATCCGTCAGCTCGCCGGTATGCGTGGCCTCATGGCCAAGCCGTCGGGCGAGATCATCGAGACGCCCATCAAGGCCAACTTCCGCGAAGGCCTGAAGGTGCTCGAGTACTTCTCGTCCACCCACGGTGCGCGCAAGGGCTTGGCGGACACCGCGCTCAAGACGGCGGATGCCGGCTACCTGACGCGCAAGCTGACCGACGTGGCGCAAAACGTCGTCATCACGCAGGACGACTGCGGGACGCCGGGCGGCGTGTTCAAGCTCCCTGTCTTCAAGGGAGAGAAGGTGGTCCTCACGCTCGCGCAAGCGATCCGAGGCCGCATCGCGCGCGACACGATCATCGACGTCGCGACGGACGAGATCGTCGTTCGCGAGAACGAGCTGATCACGGAGCACGCGGCCGCGCGCATCGAAGCGCTCGGCCACGAGAAGATCCGCGTGCGCAGCCCGCTGACCTGCGAGTCGGTGCTCGGCGTTTGCGCGCACTGCTACGGCATGGACCTCTCGCGCGGCACGATCGCCGAGCGCGGTCTCGCCGTCGGCATCATCGCGGCCCAGTCCATCGGCGAGCCGGGTACCCAGCTCACGATGCGCACGTTCCACATCGGTGGTACGGCGAGCCGCTCGGTCGAGGCCTCCGAGGTGCGCACGAAGCGCGCGGGCACAACGAAGTTCTCGAACGTTCGCAGCGTCGTGAACCGCAACGGCGAGGTCGTCGTCCTCAACCGGACGGCCGAGATTCTCTTGGTCGACGAGCGCGGTCGCGAGCTCGATCGCTACGCCGCGCCCATGGGGTCGGTGCTTCGCGTCGAAGACAACACCGAGCTCGGGGTCAAGGAACCGCTCTGCACGTGGGACCCGCACCACGTGCCGATCCTGGCCGAGTTCGATGGCAAGGTCCGCTTCGAGGACTTGATCGAAGGCAAGACTGTCAAGGTCGAGCGTGACGCCCGCGCGGGCAAGACCGCGCGCGGCAACGCGAGTTCGCGCCGTCAGGTCATCGAGCACAAGGGCGACCTCCACCCGCAGATCGCGCTCGAGGACTCGAAGGGGGAGACGCTCGCGCTCTACCCGATTCCGGAGCGCGCCTACATCGACGTCGAGGACGGTCAGAAGATCAAGGCCGGCGACCTGCTCGCGAAGAGCTCGCGCGAGATCAGTGGTACCCAGGACATCACGGGCGGCCTGCCGCGCGTGACCGAGCTGTTCGAGGCGCGGCGTCCGAAGGAGCCGTCCGTGATCTCCGAGATCGAGGGCATCGTCGAACTCGGCGACAAGAAGCGCGGCAAGCGGACGATCATCGTTCGCGCCATGGGTCCGAACGGCGAGGTCATCGAAGAGCAAGAGCACTCCGTGCCGCAGGGCAAGCACCTGCGCGTGCACAAGGGCGACGAAGTCAAAGCGGGCGATCCGCTCGTCGACGGCCCGCTCGTGCCGCACGACATCCTGCGCATCAAGGGCGACGAGGCCGTGCAGAACTACCTGCTCGGCGAGATCCAGAACGTCTACCGCTCCCAGGGCGTGACGATCGACGACAAGCACCTCGAGATCATCCTCTCCGCGATGATGCGCAAGGTGCAGGTCGTGGATCCCGGCGACAGCAAGTTCCTCCCCGGTGCGGTGGTCGACAAGATCAACTTCCGGCGCGAGAACGACGGCATGCGCAAGGACCGCAAGAAGCCTTCGACGGCCGAAACGCTCCTGCTCGGGATCACGAAGGCGTCGCTCTCGTCCGAGTCGTTCATCTCGGCGGCCAGCTTCCAGGAGACGACCAAGGTCCTGACCGAGGCGGCAATCGCCGGGCGTCACGACTACCTCGTCGGCCTCAAGGAGAACGTGATCCTCGGGCACATGGTCCCGACGGGCACGGGCTTCCGCGATCACTACCGCACGCGCGTGAAGAAGAACATCGACTTCGGCGAGATCGGCAAGGGTGCCGGCCTCGGTGCGGTGGAGATGGACGCGCAGATGGAAGCGCTGCTCGCGGGCGAACTCGGTGCGACGACGGGTGCCGAAGCGCTCCTGGCGACGGGCACCGATCCGCTCGCGCGTAGCTCGGAGCTCATGGGGCACCCGACGCCCAGGGCGGACGAGCCGGTGGCCGAGGTCAAGCCCGAGCCGGCGCCGGAAACCGCGCCCGAAAGCGTTCCGGAACCCGTCGCGGACAGCTCCAAAGAATCCAGCTCTGGCGGAGGCGACTCGAACGAGAGCTGACTCACATCCCCCCGGCGGCGCGCCTCGCGGTTGACTGCGACGGGGAGATCACTAGAATTCTCGGCCCTGTTTTCCCGCGCACACCGTCGTGTGGGTGAGGGGGAGCGAGGCGAACGACAGGAACATCCATGCCGACGATCAACCAACTCGTCCGTAAGGGACGCAAGAAGTCCCGTAAGCGGTCCAAATCACCCGTGCTCGAGTCGTGCCCGCAGAAGCGGGGCGTGTGCGTGCAGGTGAAGACCCAGACGCCGAAGAAGCCGAACTCGGCGCTGCGTAAGGTGGCCCGCGTGCGCCTGTCGAACGGCAAAGAGATCACGGCATACATTCCCGGCGAAGGGCACAACCTCCAGGAACACTCGATCGTTCTCGTGCGCGGTGGCCGCGTGCGCGACCTTCCCGGTGTTCGTTACCACATCCTGCGCGGAACGCTCGACACCGGTGCGGTGGACAACCGCTCGCAGGGTCGATCGAAGTACGGCACCAAGCGACCCAAGAAATAGGCCAAGGCGTTCCTATGCCCCGTAACTTCAAATCGACCGCGGTTCTCCAGAAGCCGGATCCCAAGTTCGGATCCCTGCTCGCGACGAAGATCATCAACAAGGTGATGCTCGACGGAAAGAAGACCACCGCACAGGACATCTTCTATGGAGCGCTCGACCTCGCGAGCAAGAAGCTCCCGGACGCCGAGGATCAGGTCGAGATCTTCACCCGTGCGATCGACAACATCCGCCCGAGCGTCGAAGTCCGCTCCAAACGCGTCGGCGGTGCCAACTACCAGGTGCCGCGCGAAGTGAAGAAGAACCGGCAGCAGTCGCTCGCGATTCGCTGGCTCGTCGACAACGCGCGCAAGAAGAAGGGCAAGCCGATGGATCAGCGTCTGGCGGAAGAGTTCATCGACGCGTACCAAGGCCAGGGCGCATCGGTCTCGTGGAAGGAGAACGTCCACAAGATGGCCGAGGCGAACAAGGCCTACGCGCACTACGCACGCTAGGTGTGCGCCCCGGTAGGGGCACCCGAAAGGCACGTCAAAGGACGGGCGACACTGCTGTCGCCCGTCCTTTTTTTTTGCCCGAGAGCGTTTCTGGAGCGGGGTACGTTTTGACGCTTCGCATCCAAACCACCCCCTCACCTCCCTCCGCGCTCGTTGCCATGAACCGACGTCTCTTCTCCCGCCCCGGCCGATCCAGCGCGATCGGCCTGCTCGTGGCCAGCTCCGCCCTGGGGCTGATGGCCCTGAAGTCCACGCCCTTCCCGTTCTCGCTCGCCGTCACGCCGCACGCCGCGCCCTTCGCTTCGGGCGAAGCCGGCGGGCTGACCGCCTATGGACAGCCCGGACTCATGGTGCTGTTCATGATCGACACGGATCCGTCCGACTCGGTCTTGCCGGTGAAGGGCGGAGTCCCGATCAACCTCGGTCAGTCGAGCGACTTCACGACGATCTTCGGCCGGATGGAGAGCGATTCGCTGACCGTGACGTGCAGCGTCGACTGCAGCATGGCGTCGCTCTTCGGCGTTTCCTTCTGGGGGCAAGCCGTCGCGTACGACCCGGTCACGAAGGAGTTCCAGGTCTCCAACCGTGAAGAGCTTCGTTGGGAAGATCTCTTCAACGACTGCTGCGCGCCCTGCGACGGGAAGGTCTCCGAGCTGACGCTGCGGTACAACGGCGATTCGGCCGAGAACGTCCACGTGATCTCGAAGGCGGGCACGACGCTCTTCGACGACATCGTCTATCCCGGGGACGAGTTCACGTTCTGGGGCGACGACAAGAAGGGGACGATGGGTCCGGAGATCCAGCTCTTCGTCGCCTGCGATCTCGTCGGCAAGATGCACACGAGTTGCTCCGTGCCGATCGGCCCGGGCCTGGTCGTCGGCGACTTCGAGGTCGTCAGTGGCGAGAGTCGCAACGGCGGAACGCTGTGCCCGCTCGGAACGACGCCGAACGAAGACCTGTGCGAGAACGGCGCGCAGCCCGCGTCACTCACGATGACCTACACGGGCGACGGGTGTGACGCCTCGAGCCACGGACAGGACGAGGATTCCGTCAGTTGCTGGGGCGACCCCGAAGACGAAGACGAGGTGCACATCGTCGTCAAGACGAAGAAGGGCTCGGTCTACTTCGCGGGCGACGTCAAGCTCGGCGAGAGCTTCGAGATCGACGCCGACGAGATCGGCCGATCGCACCTGAAGTCGACGACGAAGGTCTACGTCTGGAACAAACAGTGCACCAGCTTGCTCCAGAAGGTCGAGTTCCATACGTCGTGCTCGCAGCCGCTCGCCGTTGGCGATCAATACGGCAGCGTTCGCCTCGACGGGTTCTCGCTCGAGGAGTAACGGGACTGCTCGGGACCACGGGGCGGGTGTCGGCGGACACCCGCCCCTTTTTTGTGTCGACCGACGCGGAGCGGTTCGCGACAACACTCCCGTGCACATCCTCATCCTTCGCGACCCGCGCGAGTCCGCAGCCAAGTGTTCGCTTACACCGATCCGCGACTTGCCCGGCGTCGAACTCGTGGGCTACGACGGCGAGCGGCGCGTCAACGCGGACGGGCGCATCGCGCTCGATCCCGAAGGCGAACTGCTGACGGCAGCCGACGCGGGGCGCGACCTGTTCCTGATCGACTCGTCCTGGAGGCGCGTCGAGAAGTTGAAGCGGGCGGTCGACGGTGTGTTGCTTCCGCGACGCCTGCCCGAGCTCGTGACCGCGTATCCACGCAAGAGCAAGACCTTCGCCGACCCCGCCACGGGGCTCGCGTCGATCGAGGCGCTCTTCGCCGCGACCGCCATCCTGGGACAGCCCCGCCACGAGTTGCTCGACGCGTACCGTTGGCGCGAGGAGTTTCTCGCTCGCAACCGAAGCGTGCTCGGAATCACGGGCTGATCGCGGCAAGTCGTTCAGCGCCGTCGCTCGCGCGAAACGTTCGTATCGTCGCTTGCTAAGATGCGCCGATGTCCGAGTCACGACTGCGGAACATCGGAATCGTCGCACACATCGATGCGGGCAAGACGACGGTTTCGGAGCGCATCCTCTTCTACTCCGGCGTCGAGCGGCGCATGGGCGAAGTCCACGAGGGCAGCGCCGTCATGGATTGGATGGAAGAGGAGCGCCGGCGCGGGATCACGATCACGTCCGCCGCGACGACGGTCCCGTGGAGAGATCACCACATCAACCTGATCGACACGCCGGGCCACGTCGACTTCACCATCGAAGTCGAGCGTTGCATGCGCGTCCTCGATGGCGCCGTGCTCGTGGTGAACGCGGTCGCGGGGGTGCAGGCGCAGTCCGAAACCGTGTGGCGCCAGATCGTCCGGCACAACGTGCGTAGCATCGCGTTCGTGAACCAGATGGATCGGCCGGGCGCCGACTTCTTCGGAGCGGTCGCGGATCTGCGCGATCGACTCGGGGTCACGGCGCTCCCCGTGCAGTACCCGATCGGAACCGAGCGCGAGTTTCGCGCGATCGTCGACTTGGTCACGGGCGAGGCGACGCTGTTTCCGAGCGAGGACTCGGGACGTGAGCCGCGCCCGATCCCGGTGCCCGATGACGTTGCGGACGAGGTCGGTGTGTTGCGCGCCGAGTTGATCGAAACGCTCGCGAACGAGGACGAGGGCGTTCTCGCGGCCGTGCTCGAGGACAGGGAGCCCGACCCCGAACAGCTGCGTAGCGCGATCCGCGCGCGGGTCCTCGCCGGAACGCTGATGCCGGTCCTGGTTGGAGCGGCGCTGCGGAACGTCGCGATCCAGCCGCTGATGGACGCGGTCGTCGACTACCTCCCGTCGCCGCTCGACGTGCCTCCCGTCAAGGGCCGGCGCATGGACGACGGCTCGCCCGTCGCGGCGCCTCCGCTCGCCGACGGTCCGCTCGTCGCGCTCGCGTTCAAGCTCATCGCCGATCCGAGCGAGGACCTCGTGTTCACGCGGATCTATTCCGGGACGATCGAGCCCGGACGCAAGGTCTTCAACCCACGCGTGGGACGGATGGAGCGCGTTGCGCGTGTGTTGCGCATGCACGCTGATACGCGCGTCGCGCTCGAGCGCGCGGGACCGGGCGAGATCGTCGCGCTCTCCGGCTGCAAGCAGACCGTGACGGGGGACACGTTGACCGAGCACGACGGCGCGGTCGTGCTCGAAGAGCTCGACTTCCCGGAACCCGTCATCACGCTCGTCGTCGAGCCGAGCGCGATGGGGGACCGCGACAAACTCGGGCACGCGCTCGGGCGTCTGGCGTTCGAAGATCCGAGCTTTCGCGTCTCCGAGGATGCTGAGACCGGGCAGTGGCTGGTCGCCGGCATGGGCGAGCTGCACCTCGAGATCAAGCGCCACCGCCTTGCCGACGACTTCCACCTCGAGGTGAACGTCGGCCGCCCGCGCGTCGCTTACCGTGAAGCGCCGACTTCGGCGGGCGTCGGGAAGGCCGAGGTGGATCGCGTGCTCGCGGGCACGCGCGTGTTCGGCGCCGTCGAGCTCGAGGTCCGCCCGGCGTCCCCCGTGGCTCCGAAGGACGACGAAGCGGCGGTCACCGCGCTGGTCGCCCCGACCCTGGTGTGGGATGAGGACTGCCTCGTTCCCGAGGCGTTGCGCACGGCGGTCGCGACCTCGTTGCTGCTCGAGGCGACGGTCGGGCCGCGCTTCGGATTCCCGATGGGGGGGCTCGAGATTCGCGTCTTCGGCGGCGCGTCCTTTCCGGACCGCGACAGCGAGCTCGGATTCACGCAGGCGGCCAGTGCCGCGCTCCGCCAGGCGCTCGCGAACGCGGAGGTCATGCTGCTCGAGCCCGTGATGTCGTTCGAGATCGAAGCCCCTGCGGAGTTCATGAGCGGCATCATCGGCGCGCTGAACGCCAAGCAGGCGGACATCCGCGACCTGTCCGTCGACGGCGAGTTGCGCCGCGTGGTCGGCAAGGTGCCGCTCGAGAAGATGTTCGGCTACGCGTCGACCCTGCGATCCCTGTCCCAGGGACGCGCGAGCTTCTCCCTCATCCCCGCCGGCTTCCGCCCCGTCCCCCCCGACGAACTCGCCGAACGCGGCCTCGTCTGGCGCTGACACACCCCGGCGTCGCGCGCCGCCGTGCGGGGAGCGAGCCGTATCGCACGCGGGCTTCGGCCGGCGCGAGTGCTCCCGCGCTTTCGCGCCTGCCGCATCGCGCGCTGGCGTGGGCGGCCCGCGCGCGTGCCGCCGTGTGGGGAGCTTGGCGAGGCGCACGCGGGCTTCGCCCGGCGTGAGTGCTCCCACGCTGTCCGCCGACCGCACCGCGCGCGGGCGTGGCCGCCCGCGCGGGCGCTTCCGCATGGGCTGGGCGCTGGCGCTACCGCCCGCGCGCGCTCCCATGGCGGCATGCCACCACACCACGCGCCAGGCTTCGCCTGAGCGCGCGCGCTCCAGCATGGGTTGGTCGCTGGCGCAACGGCATGTGTCGGTCTCCGGCAGTTCCAACGGGGACAACGTCGGGTCCGGGGACTCGGGCACGGCACCACCGTTTGACGCGCGGCGCGAGGCGCGCCGCTGCAACACAGGCTCGCTTCGCTCGCGTGTTGCGAGCCGCGGGCGCTACCGATTGACGCGCGTGGCTTCGCCCCGCTGCACGGCATGCGCCGCTTCGCGGCGCGCCGTGTGTGCGGCTCGCCGTATCGCATGCGGGCTTCGGCCGGCGTGGTTGCTCCCGTGCGTTCGTGTCTACCGCACCTCGCGCGGGCGCGACCGCCCGCGCGCGCGCTCCCATGGCGGCGTGCTCCCATACCACGCGCCAGGCTTCGCCTGAGCGCGCGCGCTCCCGCATGGGGCTGGTCGCTGGCGCAACGGCACTTGAGAGTCGGCGGCACTTCCAACAGCGACAACGTTCGGTTTGGGGACTCGGGCGCGTCCCCACCGTTTAACGCGCGGCGCGAGGCGCGCCGCTGCAACACAGGCTCGCTTCGCTCGCGTGTTGCGAGCCGCGGGCGCTACCGATTGACGCGCGGGGCTTCGCCCCGCTGCACGGCATGCGCCGCTTCGCGGCGCGCCGTGCGG
>JAJDEV010000032.1 GCA_029259605.1 Planctomycetota bacterium
GGCGTCAGCGTGCGCGCCTCGTCGATCACCTCGCGCGCAAGGGCCGCACGACGCCGCCCCTCCCGCGCCACGAGTGGCCCTAGCCGGCCGTGGCCTGCTAGCCGCCGATCGACGAACGCTCGAGGAGGGGCGCGAGTTCGAACTCGAGCAGGTCCGCCAAACGGATCGCGTCGCCGTTCTGCTGCGCGCGCACGACCTGGGCCAGGACCGTATCGATCGCGGCGGCGTCGGGGAACGACGGGTCGCCGAGCAGAGCGCTCAGCGTGTCGACGACGCCGACGAGCGACTCGCTCGCTTGCGCCTCCATGCTCAGGCGGAAGAGACGCGCCGTCGAGCGCATCGAAGCACACGCCTGGGTGCGCGAGTCAGGCCGCATGGGCATCTCCCTCGTAGCGCGCACCGCGAATGAACGCGCCGGCGCGACTCGTGTTGCGGAACTCGACTTTCGGATGGCGCTCGATGTACGCCTCCACATCGCGCAGGTAGCTGACGAGGTTGCGCATCGACAGCACCGGCGCGCCGTTGCCGTCGAGCACGCGCGGACGCGCGCCGTCGGACGGTTCCGTGCGCTCGATCGCGGCGCCGGCCACGTGCGAGCGTCCGTTCGGTGTCGCGAAGTCCGCGCCGACGAACTCGATCGCACGCGCGCCCATGCGTCGCGCCAGGTCGACGGCGGGATGGATGACGGAGCCGCTGCTCCACAGTTCGGCGCCGTCGAACTTCGCGCGCAGCTCCGCGTAGCGCTCCGACGCTCCGAGCGCGAAGCGCCGCGGTCCCGGCCAGGCGCTCACGAGTTCGTGCGGAACGACCGGGAACCAGACCAGCGTGGTCCGCGCGAGCAGCGCCGCTTCCTCGGGCGTGAAGTCGAACAGGCGCGCCATCGAGACGCGGCATGCGTCCATCGACACGACGATGTCGGGAACGACGCCGGCCGCGAGCAACGGCTTCACCGCCGCGTCGACGGCGATCAGCGGCGCGTCCGCGCTCGCGAGCCGCGCGAACTGGTCGCCCAGGGTCGGGCCCGCTCCCGCCACGCGCACGAGCGCGCCCGGGTGCGAGTCGAACAGCGTCCCGACGTGTTCTTCCTCGGCGAGGAGCCGTGCGTTCGCCGCGATGTTCTCGTCCCACTCCGCGGAGCGCGCACCCAGGCGTCGCGTCAGGAACGGCGTCGCCAGCTCACGCAGGATCCAGTCGCGCACGGGCCAACCGTCCGGGTCGGCGAGGCGCAGCGATGCGGGGTTCGTCGCGAAGGGCACCTCGAGGCCTTCGCCCTCGCGCACGGGCACGAGCTCGACGCGCTCGTCGTCGAGCCAGTCGAACAGCTCGACGAAGTTCAGCGCGGCCTTCACGGCCGCACGCGACAGCAAGACGACGCGCACACGCTCGATCGCGTCGCGCGCGAGCAGCGCACGGGGGACGTTGCCCTGCCCGAGGCCGTAGACCGTCGCGGTGCGCGCGTGGTCGGGGACGAGGCGCGCCTGGAGCTCGGCCTCCTCGCGCGGCGCGAAGGCGCTCGCGAGCTGGATCCCGTCGACGACCAACGCGGGCGACGGACCGTCGGCGACGTCGACCACGATGTCGGTGTCCTCGCCGCGCTCGCGAAAGGGATCGAGCCAATCGAGCACCTCCGGCCAACGGCGCGCGACGATCGCGAGGTTCTCCTCGATCACGCCGCGTCCTCGGTCAGGTGGCGGCGCATCTCGAGCAGCGGGCGCAGCCCGTCGGACGGATCGGTGCGCCAGCGGCGCTCGAAGTCCTCGGCGGCGCACGGCGCCTTCTCTCCGCTGCCGTCCGCGACGTGCGCGTCGGCGAAGGACACCTGCCCCTCCGCGCGCCTCGCCTCGACGATCGCGGCACCGATCTCCTCGGGCAACCAGCAGTGACCGCCCGCGTACTCCTCGCCGCCGCCGTCCAGGTCGAGGTGGAACTCGACCATCGACGCGCGCCACTTGCCGACGGCGCGTCGCACGACGTCTTCCGATACCGTGTGATCGGACCAGCCGACGGCGCAGCCGAACTCCTCGCGCAGCGTCTCGATCGCGGCCAGGTTCGCTTCCTTGGGCAGCGTCGGATAGAGCGACACGCAATGCAGCAGGGTCAGGTCCTCACAACCCGCGTCGCGTAGCGTCGCGACCGCGCCGCGCACCTCGTCGATCGTCGCCATCCCCGTCGCGAGCGCGACGGGCTTGCCGGTGCGGCCGACCTCACGCAGGAGCTCGTGCCACAGGACCTGGTACGACGCGACCTTGAAGAAGTCGACCAGCGGCTCGAGCAAGCCGACGGCGCCGAGATAGAACGGCGTGCTCGAGAACTCGATCCCGCGCGCGTGGGCGCGACGCGCGAGCGCGGCGTTGTATGCCTCCGGAAGCTCCCAGTCCTCGCGCGCGAGCAACGCCGGGTTCTGCGCGATCGCCTCGGCCGAGAAGAGCTCGCGCACGCGGAACTGCTGGAACTTGACCGCGGCACAACCGACGTCGGCGGCGACGTCGACGAAGCGCAGGCAACGGTCGAGGTTCTTGTGATGGTTGCTGGAAACCTCGGCGACGAAACGGGCAGTCATGCGGAGAGTCTCCTCGCCTTGAGGGCGAGTTCGAAGTCCAAGAGGGAAGCGCCGGGGCGGTGCGTCTCGTCGATCTCGGCGAGCGAGAACGCGACGCGCACGAAGCGCCGTGTGCCGAGTCGCCGGCACGTCATCTGGGGCAGCGCGGCGACGCGCCAGTTGGGCCACGAGAGTTCGAGCGCCACGTGGCCGTCGTCGATGCCGAGGCGGCCGTCGGTCGCGCCGAAGAGCGTGCGCGACGAAACGAGCGGCGAGACGCTGGCGCCGTGATCGAAGTCCCCTTGCACGGGGAAGCGCTCCACGGCGCCGCCGTTCGAGCAGGCGGTCCATAGCTCGTCCCCGAGCGCACCGCTCTCGCTCGGGAGCAGCGTGACCATGCCCGCGCGCAGACTGCTCGGAACGCGCTCGCCCCAGGCGGAGAAGCCGTAGCTCAGCTCGACCGAATCGGCGAAGACGCGCACGCACTTCTCCAGCGGTCCCAGCTCCGTCTCGATACGCGCGCGCACCTCGATGCGGTCGTCGAACACGGCGACCTCGGGTTCGACGCGCGCGAGGTCCGTAACGCGACGCTTGGCCGGCACGTCGAGCACCGCGTGTCCCGTGTAGAAGTCCGCCGCCCAGTCGATCTCGTCGTAGAAGCCGTGCGGAATCGTCCCGCAGAGCGGACGGTCGGAGACGCTCGGGAACACGAGCGCTTCGATCGCGAGCCCGCGGCGCGGCAGCAGCGCGATGCGGACGTCGTCCGTTTCGATGTGCAGCGTGCGCGCGCCGTGTGACACGTTCGTGAGCGTCAGCGCGCGAGGAACCGGCGGGACGGCCGCGGCCGCTTCCGGGATCTCGAAGCGCGTACGCTCGTTCGCCCAGCGCCCCTCGGTCAGGTGCGTGCGCAGGTCCGAGCGCCAGGCGCGGCACAGCTCGCGCCAATCCTCGGGCGACGCGTCGCGCGCCTCGAGCTGACGCGCACGCGCGAAGCAGCTCGCGTTGAGGCGCACGTCGTCGCGACCGGTGAGCGCCCAGCGCGACGCGTTGTACTTGGGCTGCTTCTTGACCGGGATCGGATCCGCGGCGGCGTTGAGCACGACCGAAACGCGCGTGTGGAACGCGTCGGATGCCACCACCTGCGCAGGCGAAGTGAAGGCGAGTCCGCGCGCGTGGAGCGCGGTCAGGATCGCCTCCATGCGGACCCACTCGCTCTCGCTCGCGTCGAGCGGCGGCTCGGCGTCGAAGCGCCCGGGGCGGAAGTCGAAGATCTCGGCGTCGTTCGCATACACGAACAGGTGGCGCGGGCGCTCGCCCTCGTTCGCCATCACCCAATCCGCGTAGTCGTCGATCGACAGCTCGCCGCTCACCGCGCGCTGGATCTTCTGGAAGGCGACCGCGTCCGCCCAAAGCACGTCGACCTCCGCGCCCGTGGGCGACGGTGTGCGCACGATTCCGTAGCGCCACTCGTCGTCCCATTCGGGATGCACGCGGCGCGGGTTGTTCCATTCGGTGATCAGCGTCGTGTAGCCCGCGGCGACGTACGCATCGACGACGCCCTGCGACCAGGCCATCTCGTTCACGAGCGCGACGGTCGGACGCTGCCCCACCATGCGCTCGTACGCCTGCTGCCCGAGGCGCTGGTTCCAAGCGTTGACCGAAGCCGGAACGAGCGGGCCGATGAGCTGGCTGTCCCCCGAGCCCACGAACTCGACGCGACCGGCACCGACCAGCTCGCGCAAACGCATGATCCACTCGGGGTCGAGCTCCTCGATCATCTCGAGCGTCGAACCGGACGCCTCGAGCGTGAGCGTCAGCCACGGCAAGCGATCCACCAGCTCGAGGAGCGGGCGGTAGCAACGCCGGACGACCTCCCCACGCTGCGCGACCTCGATCGCCGAGTACGACAGGTTCAGGTGGAAGAGGAGCGAACCGCTGAGGGACGACGGGCGCTTCACAGGACGGTTTGTCGACCGGATTCGCCATGGACTGAATCCGCCCTCCGCCCGCCGCGCGGCCCTCAATGCAGCTTCGTAAAGGACTTTCCGGAGCGCGACGATACGGACGCCCCGGGATCGCCGGAGCGGACGCCGATGCGCGCCGCGTCCGGCCCCCTGACTCGGAGCGCTGACATGGCCAAGACCCTTCTGCACATCGGCGGCGGCCGACTCGACCTTCCGTCCATCCGCTGGGCGCACGGCGCCGGGCTCGACGTCGTCGTCACCGACGCGAGCGAGAGCGCACCCGCGGCGCGCCTCGCGCGGCGCTTCGTCACGCTCGCCCCCACGGCGATCGCCGACCTGGTCCAGCTCGCGCTCGAGCTGAACGAAGGCGGCGAGCTGCTCGGCGCATACGCCGGCGATCCGGACGCGGCCCTCGCGGTTGCCGCGATCGGCGCGGCGACCGGAACTCCGGCGCACGCGCCGGACGCCGTGCGCGCCACGCTCGACACCGACGAGCTCGCCGAACACCTCGCCGCCGCCGACGTCGCTGTCGAGTCCGGCGCTGCGAACGGAGCCACGCAGCTGGACGTCGACGGGATCTTAGTAGAAGGCGCGTTCGTCGCGGGCGGCATCCTCGAGCGCATCGACGCCGACGACGTGTTCGACGAACTCGGGATCATGGAGCCGACGCTCCGTTCGGACGAGCGGCGCTCGATCTACGCGCTGCTCGAACGGGCTGCGCGAGCGGTCGGACTCGGCGCCGGCCCCGTCGGCGCGCGCGTCCTCCTGCGCTCGGGCGGACCGGCGATCACGCGGCTGTGGCCGCACTTCTGCGAGCGCGTCACGACCGGCTTCGTGTCACCCACCGCGCTCGGCAAGAGCCCCGTCCAGGCGTGGCTCGGCGCGCTCGGCGAACGCGGCGGACCGTTCGACACGATGCCGACCGGCGACGCGCAAGGCGAGTCGGCGAGCGCCGGATGGATGGCGCTCCGCGCGCCCGACGCCGGAGCGTTCCAGGGCATCGAAGGCATCGACCTCGCGCTCGCGTCCCGCGCTCTGACGGGTGTGTGCGTCGTCGCCGGACGCGGCCGGGAGATCGCCGATCCGCGCGCGGCGAACACGGTCGTCGGCTACGCCTACGCCACGGGCTGCGATCCCGAAGAGGTCGAGACCCGCCTGCGGAGCGCGCGCCAAAGCCTGCGCATCGAACTCGCGCAGCGCAGCATCGCCTAGCCCGGGTTATTCATGAGGCTTTGCCGAGATCGACGCAGATGTGCGTCAGATCAGCGCTTCGCGACCGAAGCGCGTGGAGGCGACCTTGACGGGTCGTCGAACCCGGTGAGGGAGGGAAGTGCTGATATGGCGCGTAGCTGAGTCGATCTCGGTGAAGCGTCATGAATGATCCGGGCTAGCCCGCTACGTGCGCTCGAGGAGCTGCATCGAGAACAGCACCTCGCCACCGCTGCGCGTCTCCACTCGCACCGGCGGTCCGGGGAGGTCGACTCCGAAGTCGTACACCTCGGTCACGCCGTTGTCGCCGGGGACCGTGTAGCGCCAGACCTCATAGGTTCCGGCCGGCACCGTCACGGTCGCGCGCGTCCGCGCCGCGCCGAGGGGGAAGGCGGCGTGGTCGCGGAGCTCCGCCCAGCCGGCGGTCGCGGTCTGGGTCGGGGCGAGCTCGGTGCCGTCCTCGGCCGTCGTCGACGTCTCGAAGGTCGTTCCGTCGGCGTCGACGGTGACGAAGCGCATCGTTTGGATCGAAACGCCGTCGCCGATCACCATCCGATAGGCGATCGTCGTCCCGGCGGGCGTGGCGTCGCGGATCTGCTCCGCGGTGTACGGCGTCGGGAGCGCGGCCAGGGCGGCGTCCGATCCCGTCGAGGCGCAGGCGCCCGCGAGGGCGGCCAGTGGGAGGGCGAGCCAGTGCGTCGTGGTCTTCATGGGGTGCCAGTGCGCGATCCGAGGTCCGTCGCCTGCGGGAAGTTGGGGTTTTGCCCGCGTCCGATTGGAAACAACCGGCGTTCGGTCAGCGTATCGTCGCCGCCCCCGTGCCGCACACCCATCGCGACACCCACACCCTCACTGCCATGAAATCAAAACATTCGGTGCGACGCGGCCTCCTGTCCGCCGCACTCCTCCTGCCGATCGTCGTCCTGTCCTCGTGCGTCATCATCTCGTGCGTCATCATCGACAGCGATGGCGCCCACCATTGGTTCGGGCACTCGAAGCGCGGGTCCGGACGCCGGGTCGAGGAGACGCGCTCGACGTCCTCGTTCTCCCGCGTCGAGTTCGATCTCGCCGGCGACGTCGTCGTCCAGGTCGGCGGCGAGTCGACGACGGTCGTCCTCTCGGGAGATGACGACGTGCTGCCTCACGTCGTCACCCGTGTCGACGACGACACGCTGCACATCTACCTCGACGCGGACTACAAGTTCGAAGCCGGGCTGCGCGTGCGCATCGAGACGCCGCACCTGGCGAGCTTCGAGGTCGACGGGGCCGGGGACGTCCAGATCCACGGCGTCCGCGGCGACGAGTTCCACGCGTCGATCGACGGCGCGGGCGACCTACGCGCGGACGGCTCCGTGCGCACGCTGCACGCGAGCATCGACGGCGCCGGCGGCATGTCGCTCGGCGAGCTGCGCGCCCAGACCGCGGTCGTCAGCATCGACGGAGCGGGCAACATCCGCGTGAACGTCGACAAGGAGCTGCACTACTCGATCGACGGTGCCGGCAACATCGAGTACGACGGCCAGCCCGGCGTCTCGGGCGCGATCGACGGCGCGGGCTCCGTCCGCCGTCGCACGCACTAGGCCGCTCGGCCCAGCAACTCGAGCGCGAGCCGCGTCGCACCGTCGCCCAAACCCGGGACGTGCGGCGCGGCTCTCGTTCGGAGCTCGGCCGCGCACGAGTTCAGCGCCGCGCGCAGTCCCTCCTGCGACAGGTCCGCGCCGACGCCGAGCGGCAAGTGGGGACCGTGCGCCTCGTACCACGCCAGCGCGCCGCGGTCGTCCGCGTAATTGGCGATGATGAGCGCGGGCACGCCGAGGTACGCCAGCTCGTAGAGCGTCGTACCGACGGCCGTGACCGCCATCTTCGAGCGCGCGATCCAGCGCGCGAGCGGCATGCCCGGAAGCAGGATGCGCACGTCCGCCAACGGATCCAGATCCCGCACGAGCGCGCTGATCTCGTCGCGTCGCTCGGCCATGTGCGGACCGATGGCGACGACGATGCGCGACGCGCTGAGGTCGAGCGCGGGCAAGATGCGCTCGGTCATGTGGAAGGGATCGCTACCGCCGAAGGTGATCAACAGGTCGACGTCGCGCTGCACGGCGGGGTTCATCCCGCGCACGTCGCGCGCGAGCGGAATCCAACCGGGCCCGGCGAGGATGCGCTCTGCGTGATCGACGTCCCAATCGTCCGGCACGTAGTGCAGCGACGGATAGACGAGGCGTTCGCATTGCTCGCGCGCTGTCGTACGGTTCTCGACGAGGAAGCCGGGCGTACCGTGGGCGGCGAGTGTGGAGAGCTCTGCGCTCCAATCGACGAAGCCGTCGAGCCACGCCCCTCGCGCTGGCGTCTCGGCCCAATCGGGTCGTTCGGCGACCGTGACAACGTCGAGTTCGTCGGACGCGAGCGCCTCACACGTCGCCGCGTCGTCGACGACGAGCAGCACGCGTCCGCCGCGCTCGACGACCTCCTGAGCGATCGAGCGCGAGCGCATGACATGGCCCATGCCCGTCGTCGGTCCGCTCTTGGCGCGGAAGAGAACGAGGCCGCTCAAGGCCATCTCCCCACGACGGGTACTCGGGTGTCGCGCGAGATGCGGCGATACGCCTGGTTGTCGGCGCTCTCGGTGACGCCGCGGTTGAGGCGGACGACCTCAGGATGAACGTCGAGCCACCGGATCGCGTCGAGCGTCTGGAACGGAGCGTCGCCGAAGCGCGCGAAGATGCAGCGCGCGAGCGCGAGGTCCGCGGGCTCGTCCACGCAGAGGCGCAGCCCGTCGCGGAAGTAGTCCTCGTCCATCTCGATCTCGACGTGGCGGAACTCGTCCGCGTGCGCCTTGAAGTAGAAGCTCCCGACGTGCTCGCGGTCGCGCGGGTCGCTCGACTCGGTCGCGCGACGCAGCGCGCGCGTGGAGAACGCCGCCTGCCCGGCCAGCGTGCCCTCGTAGCCGCCGCGACTCGCGGGACCGTCGCAGGCCACGCGCACGAAGTCGGCATCGAGGGCCGACAGCGCGCCGAGCTGCAAGTCGATGAAGTCCGGCTCGATCAGCGGGCAGTCGCCCGTCACGCGGACGACGAACGTGGGGTCGAACTCGTCGACGAGGGCGATGTACCGTCCGAGCACGTCGGCGAGCGCGCCGCGGCGCACGGAGACGCGCTCGCGCTCGAGCAGTTCGACGAGCGGATCGTCGCTGGGCTCGACCGAGGTGAGCACGACGACCTCATCGACGAGCGCGGCGGCGCGCGCGCGCTCGACGACGCGCAGGATCAGCGGCTTGCCTTCGAGGTCCGCGAGCACCTTGCCCGGCAGGCGGGCCGAGCTGCAACGCGCCTGAATTCCGGCGACGATGCGCGCACTCACGCCGCGGCCCCGCTCGAACGCCACGCGTTGAGCGCCTCGATGACCCGCGCCTGATCGGCCTCGCTCAACGCCGGATAGATCGGAAGGCTGACGGCGCGACGCGCGTGCGCCTGTGCGTTCGGGTAGTTGCCGGCGCGGTTCTTCGCGCGGAACCACGGCTGCAGCGGAACCGGATAGTAGTGCAGCTGCGTCTCGACGCCGCGCTCGCGCAGAGCGGTGCGCAGCGCCTCGCGTTCGCCTTCCTCGGTCCGGATCACGAACAGGTGCCACGCGTGGTCGCGCTCGTTCGATCCGGGGTGCGGGAGCTCGAAGCCGCGCAGCTCGCACACGTAGCGCATCGCGATCTCGCGGCGCGCAGCGAGGAAGTCCGGCACCTTCTTGAGCTGGCTCGTACCGAGCGCCGCGTTGATGTCACTCATCCGCGCGTTCATGCCGAGCTCGACCATCGGTGCGTACGGGAGTCCGGTGACGTCGCGATCGACGCCGTGCTCGCGCAGCCGCCGCAGCCGTGCGGCGACGCCCGTATCGTGCGTGAGGATCGCGCCGCCTTCGCCCGTCGTGATCAGCTTGACCGGGTGGAACGAAAGCGTCGTCGCGTCGACCTCCGGGTGCTCCCCGACCTGCCACTTGCGTCCGTCGACGACGTAGGACGCACCTAGCGCGTGCGCCGCGTCCTCGACGAGCTTGAACCCGAAGCGACGCTTGAGGTCGAGCACGCGTTGCATGTCGCACGGCAGCCCCGCGAAGTGCACCACGGTGACGACGTCGGGCGCGTCGGGCGCGGTCAAGCGCGCCGCGAGCGCGTCGAGGTCCATGTTTCCGGTCTTCTCGTCGATGTCGAGAAACTCGACCTCGGCGCCGCATTGAATCGCGGTCGTCGCCGTCGCGAGGAAGGTGTTCGCCGTCGTCACCACGCGCGAGCCGCGACCGACGTCTAGCGCGAGGTAGGCGAGCTGCAGCGCGAACGTGCCGTTCGTGACCGCGGTCACGTGCTCCGCGCCGGTGCTCTTCGCGAGCGCCCGCTCGAAGCCACGGAGCGCCTCGCCCTGGGTCAGTCGATCACCGCGCAGAACCTCGACGACCGCGTCCACGTCGTCCTGATCGACGTACTGCCGGCCGTACGAAACCGAACTAAGCCGCCTCGGTGCGGGCATCGCTCCGGTCCTCCTCCAGTAGCCGGCGGAGTTCGTCCGCGCTCAGCTTCCAAGCGTTCGAGTTCGACCGGTACTGGAAGTTCTGGCCGACCTTGGCCCCCTCCTCGCCGCCGTCGAACAGGTGGTCCTCGACCTTCCACCAGTGAAACGACGGGAACACGGTGTAGTGCTTGGAGAACTCGAGCGTGTTGCGCGACTCGTCGAACGGGATCAGCACCTCGTGCAGCTTCTCACCGGGGCGGAAGCCGATGTCGCGCGTCGTGCAGTGCGGACCGATCGCCTGCGCGAGGTCCTTGATCGACATGGTCGGGATCTTGGGCACGAAGATCTCGCCGCCCGACATCTCCTCGAGACGCTCGAGCACGAAGTCGACGCCCTTCTTCAGCGTGATCCAGAAGCGCGTCATCTTCGCGTCGGTGATCGGCAGCTCGGTCGCACCCTCGTTGACCAGCCGCTCGAAGTGCTCGATCACGCTGCCGCGCGATCCCATGACGTTGCCGTAGCGAACGACGCTGAAGCGCGTGCCCGAACCGCCGGCCAAGTGGTTCGCCGCGACGAAGCATTTGTCCGAGGCGAGCTTTGTCGCGCCGTACAGGTTGATCGGGTTGGCGGCCTTGTCCGTCGAGAGCGCGATCACTCGCTTCACGCCCTTGTCGATCGCCGCGTTGATCACGTTCTCCGCACCGCCGATGTTCGTGCGAATGCACTCGAACGGGTTGTACTCCGCGATCGGGACGTGCTTCATCGCCGCGGCGTGGACCACGTACTCGATGCCGTCCATCGCGCGCCTCAGCCGCTCGGCGTCGCGCACGTCCCCGATGAAGTAGCGCAGGCAAGGGTGCCGCTCGGGCGGCAGCTCCTTCGCCATCTCGAACTGCTTCTGTTCGTCGCGGCTGAAGATGACGAGCCGCTGCGGTTGATAGCGGCGCAGCGTCTCGCGCACGAAGGCCTTTCCGAAGGAGCCCGTGCCGCCGGTGATCAGGATGGAGCGATGGTTGAACATAGGGAGGTTCCGCGGTGGGAAGACCCCTTCGGAATCCGCGGCCAAACCCTTGATCGAAGATCCAAGTCTCTGCGCCGCAGGGACTTGCGGCCCGTCGACGCGCCGCCCTCAATGCGAACTCCTATTCGGGGGCCGCGACGATCGCGTGCGCCTTGATCAGCAGCACGAGCGTCGCACCCGGCTCGATCCCCAGGGACGCACACGCGCGCGGCGTCACCTTCACGCGCCAACGCTCGCCGCGCCCGTCCAGATCGACGAGCACCTGTTCGCCGATCGCCTCGACTCCGGCGACGGTCGCCTCGAACACGTTCTGGGCGGAGACGCGGCCCGGATCTCCGGCGGCGAGCAGGATGTCCTCGGCGCGCACCGCCACGGTGTCCGGGTTCGGGAAACCGGGCACGTGCACCATCGACAGCTCGCAGCCGCCGCTGGTCTCGACGCGCAGCGTCGAGTCGCTGCGCTCCACGACGCGAACGCCGAAACGGTTCTCGGCGCCGAGCGCGGCCACGCCTCCGAACGCGGCCGCGGACGCGAAGACGCTGCGCGGCGCGCCGGACGCGACGACGCGCCCCGCCTCGATCACGAGCACGTGCTGTGCGAGCGCGAGCACCTCGAGCGGGTCGTGCGTCACGAGGAACACCGGCACGCGGGCGGCCTGCGGCACGCGCTCGAGGAACGGCAGAACGCGCGAGCGCAGCGGGCGATCGATCGACGCGAGCGGTTCGTCGAGCAACAGCACGCGCGGCCGTGCGGCGAGCGCACGCGCGATCGCCACGCGCTGACGCTCGCCCCCGGAGAGGTCGCGCACACCGCGGTCGAGCAGGGTACCGATCTCCAACGCGTCCACGAACGACGCCGACGTCGGCGCGTCCACGCGCGCCGCGAACTCGATGTTCTCGCGCACGGTCATGTGCGGAAAGAGCGCGGCGTCCTGCGGCACCCAACCGACGCCGCGGCGCGCGGCCGGAGTTCCGTCGAGGCGCTCGCCCGCGAGCACGACCGGCCCATTCACCTCCGGGCGCAACCCGGCGAGCGCTTCGAGCACGGTCGACTTGCCGGATCCGCTCGCGCCGAACAGCGCGGCGCAGGGCACGTCCCACTCCCCGGTCGCGTCGAGTTCGAAGCCGCGATAGCGCGCGCGCAGCGCGAACGAGTTCGCGACGCTCATCGTTCGGGCCTCCGGCGCAGGAACGCCTCCGCGAGCGCGGTCGCGCTGAACGCGAGCACGAGCGCGACGGCGGACAGCGCGAGCGCGCCCGCATCGTCGAAGCTCTCGATGCGCGCGTAGATCGCCATCGAGAGCGTCTCGGTCTTTCCGGGCACGTGCCCGGCGACGAGCGCCGTCGCCCCGAACTCGCCGAGCCCGCGCACGAAGGCGAACACGACGCCGTACAGGATGCCGCGCGCGGCGAGCGGCAGCGTGACGCGCGCGAAGATGCGCGCCGGGCGCGCGCCGAGCGTCGCGGCGACGTGCTCGAGGCGGCGCGGAACGGCCTCGAAACCCTGCTGCGCGCCGACGACGAGCAACGGGAACGACATCACGGCGGCGGCGACGACGGCCGCCCAGAACGTGAGTAGGAGCGACGCACCGAACACGCGCTCGACCAGGTCGCCGACGAAGGAGCCGTGCGAGAACGTGACGAGCAGCACGAGGCCGATCGCGACCGGCGGCAGCACCATCGGGAGCAGGACGACCGCGCGCAGGATGCTGCGGCCGCGGAAGCGCGCGCGCGCGAAGAGCCAGCCGAGCGCCACGCCGGGGACGAGGATCAGCGCCGTCGACGCGAAGCTGACGCGCAGGCTGAGGAACGCGATCTCGGTCAGGTCGGCGGCGCTCATCGCTCGACCTCCGCGACGGGAACGAAGCCGAACTCGACGGCGCGTGCCTGGAACTCCGGAGCGACGAGCCACGCGAGGAACGCGCGCGCGGTCTCGGGCGCGCGCGCCAGCGCGACGCCCTCGTACTCGACCGACTCGGACGGCGTCGCGGGTGCGAGCCAGAGCACACCCTCCGCGCGCGCGCGATCGGACTCGTAGACGAATCCGAAGCGCGCCGCGCCGCTCGCGACGAGCGCGACCACGGCGCGCGCGTTGGGCGCGTTCACGAAGCGCGGCTCGAGCGCTTCGAGCAGGTCGTTCTCGGCGAGGAACGCCCGCGCGTACCGACCGACGGGCACGCTCGGCCCGCCGACGGCGATCGCTCCCTCCGCGTCGCGGAGGGAGCGCGCGGACGGAGCGGATGTCCCCCGCAGCGGCGGACTCCCCTCCCACATCGCGAGCACCAAGCGGTTGCGCAGGACGCCGCGCCGCGTGTCGCCCGCCAGCGCATCCCGGACGCGCTCGACGTTCACCGCATCCGCCGACAGGAACACGTCGAACTCCGCCCCCGCCGCGATCTGCCGCGCGTGCGACGACGACGCCGCGAACGAGAACTCGAGGTCGACCCCCGGATGCGCGCGCTCGTAGTCCTCCTCGATGGCGAGCAGGACGTCACGCAGCGAAGCCGCCGCCGCGACCGACACCGTGGCGCCGCTCCGCTCGCCGCAGGAGATCGCGATCAGCGCGACGAGCGCGGCCGCGCGCGGCGATCCGGAGAGGAAGGGCATGGCGTAGGGTCCACCGTGCCCCGCGCGCGTTCAAGTCCCGGAGGGACCGCCCGTCGCGAAGGCGCTCAGCACATCGGTGTGCTCGCGATGCGTCTCGCTCGCGTTCGATCCGAAGTCGACGAGCATCGGAGGCATCGCTCCG
Source organism: Planctomycetota bacterium (assembly GCA_029259605.1). Taxonomy (GTDB): domain Bacteria; phylum Planctomycetota; class UBA1135; order UBA1135; genus OFTM281. The sequence continues at coordinate 13,975 of JAJDEV010000032.1, forward strand.
CCGTGGAACAGGAGGTAGCTGGTGCCCGCCGTAACGCGCGCGGGCGCGGTCGCGCCCGATCGATCGTCGACGAAAACGGCCCCACGCGCGACGCACGTGCACGTGCCCCGGTCGTCGACGCGCACTCCGAGCACCGTCCCGGTCACGCTCACCAGCGCGTCGTCGGTTTGCACCACGATCGGGTTGCCGGGATACCCGGGCAGCGTTTCGATGAGGACCTCGCCGCGTGTGAGCCGGAGCACGATCGGCTCGGCCGTGTCGAGCTGGGGCAGCGCCTCGATTTCGACGGTGGTCCCGGTTTGCACGTTGAGGCGCAGCGTCGACTGCAGGTCGAGCGAGAGCTCGCGCTCGCCGGTCACGACCGTGCCCCCGCGCGCGAGCTCGACGCCGATGCGCGCGCGATCCGAATCGCTCAGACGCACCTTGCCGAACGACACACCGGCCACCTCCACCGGCCCGACGCCGGGCGCCTCGCGCAGACTCCACACCGGATCGGACGGCACGAACAGCGTGACCAGGATCGCGGCCGCGGCGGCGAGGGTGATCACGAGCACCTTACGCAGCGGGCTGACGGGCTCCGGCTCCGGCGTGCCGCCGAGGTCGGGAGTCCGGGATTCGGCGGGCGCGGCGACGAAGTCGCGCCGCAGCGCCTCGCGGAATGCGGAGCGCGCGGCGGGCGCTTCGGCCTCAGCCCTGCGAATGCGCTCTTCGATTCGTTCGTCCACGGCCGACCCCGTACGTTGCGCCGCGAGCTCACGTGACGAGCTTCGAACAAACGCCGCGCGCACTTCGTCTCGAAACGCCGACCGAGGCGCGGGTGCGGGCATGCCGGCGAGCGCCGCCTCGAGCTCGCGCTCCGGTTCGGCCCCGCGGGCATCGCGTTCGCGTTCGTCCCCGGTGGCCATCAGGTGCCCTCCGTGTGGAGCGTCCACGCGTCGCCGAGGGCGCTCCGCAACGCCTCCAGCCCGCGCGAATAGCGCTTGCGCACCGCCACTTCACTGCGGCCGACGACCTCGCCGATCGCCTCGAACGACATGCCCTCGTAGGCGCGCAACAGCACGGTCGTTCGCATCCCCTCCGGCAACTCGTCGACCGCGGCGCGCACGCGCGCGTCCATTTCGAGCTCGGAGAGCTCTTCCTGCGCCGTCGCCTGATCCGACGCGGGGGCGCTGGTGCCGTCCTCGTAGTCGATCGTCTCCTCGCTCTGCGCGTCGCGGTGGCGCTTGGAGCGCCAGTGGTCGCGCAGCTTGTTCGTCGCGATCGTGAAGACCCACGGACGCAGCGGCCGATCCGGGTCGTAGCTCTCGAGCGCGCGATGGATGTGGAGGAAGATCTCCTGCGTCAGATCCTCGGCCAGGTGCTCGTCGCGCACGAGCCGGCGCACGTAGCCCCAGAGCCGGTCGAAGTACGCGTCGAAGAAGGCGGCGAGCGCGCCCTCCTCGCGGTCGCGCAGGCGGCGGCGGTCGTCGAGCGAGAGGGCGTCGCCTCGGTCCCTCGATCGCGCGGCGTCCGTAGCGCTGTCCGCGCGGTCGGTGGTGTCCAAGTTCGCTGCTCCTTTGATGGGCGGGACCTTGCTCCCGACGCGCATCACTGTAGCCGAGGCTGCGAACCGCGCCCAGGCCGCGTTCGAGGGAGGGGTCAGACGAACGAGCGGCAGACCGGGCGCGCGCGCTCGACGCGCTCGGCGAGGACGCGCACCCCGTGCTCGACCTCGTCCCGCCGCGCGGGCGTTCCGATGCAGATCCGCGCCGCGTGCGGGGCGTGTGCGCGGCCCACACAGAAGGCCTCGGACGAGGTGACGGCGATGCCGGCGCTGCGCGCGTCCTCGGCGAACTCGGCGCTGCGCCACGGATCCGGCAGGGAGAGCCAGAGGAACGAGCACGCGGCGTGCGTGTCGGTGACGAGCTCGCCCAGGTAGCGATCGGCGATCTCGCGGCGCTCGAGTACCTCGCGCCGGCGCGCGGCGACGATGCGGTCCGCCGTTCCGCCTTCGATCAGACGCGTCGCGATCTCGGCCATCCACGGCGCGGTCATCCAACTCTGCGCGGCGACGCTCGCCACGACGTGGTCGTACAGACCGTCGCGTCCGGTCGGCAGGTGCAAATAGCCGACGCGCAGGCCGGCGCCGAGGCTCTTCGACGTGCTCGAAACGAAGACGACATCGTTCGGCGCGAGCGCGGCGAGCGGCAGGGGCGGATGCTCGACGAGAAACGCCGTCGTATCGTCCTCGACCACGAGCAGGCCGTAGCGTTGCGCGACCTCGAGCACCTCGCGCCGACGCTCTTCCGGCCAGACGATACCGGTCGGATTCTGCAGCGTGGGCATGCAGTAGAGCGCCTTCGGGTTGCTCTTGCGGCACGCGGTCTCGAGCGCGGAAGGCAGAATCCCGTGCGCGTCCATCGCGACCGGAAGCGTGCGCAAGTGCAGGAGGCTCGCGAGCGATTTCATCCCGGGGTAGGTGAGCTCCTCCATCAGGATCGTGTCGCCGGGGGACGTGATCGCCGAGAACGCGACGCTCATCGCGTGCTGTCCACCCGACGTGAGCACGACGCGACTCGCGTCCGTCTCGAGGCCGGTGCGCGCCATCCACGCGGCGCCACCCGAGCGGTGCGCGAGGCTCCCGCCCGCGAGGTACGAACCGGCGAGCGGGTCGAGCCCGTCGTCGAGCATCGACCGCACGACGTCGCGCGCGTCGCAGACGCGCGGATCGAGCGCGGGCAGGTTGAAGTGGAAGTCGAGCAGCGCACCGTGCTCGGGCGTGATCGGAAGGTGCGGCGGCACGGCCGGATCGCGCTTCGCGACGAAGGTCCCGCGCCCGACCTCGCCGTCGACCAAGCCGCGCCGCGCGGCTTCGGCGTAGGCGCGCGTCACCGTCACCACGTTCACGCCGATCTGGCGCGCGAGGTCGCGGTGCGTGGGGAGCCGCTCGCCCGGGGACAGCAGCCCGGCGTCGAGGTCGCGGGCGAGGGCATCGGCAATCGCGAGGTACACGGGTCCCCGCGGCGAGAGGTCGGCGGGGAGCCATCGCGCTTGGCTTGTCATACTCACAATCTTGTCGCTTGCCCAAATTGCACGCAACCCCGTACAAGACATTCGTGCCACCACACAGGACATCGTGCCCCACGCACGGAGCCCGAGAGAACCAAGCCGGACAATACCCGGCCCCGCGGAGCGCTTTGTATGACAACACTCGACCCGACCCCGCCCTCGCCTCCCACGGATCCGGAGCGTGGGCTCGACCCGGACGACTGGGGCGCCTTCGGGACCGACGCGCACGCGCTCGTCGACGAGGTCTGCGAGTTCCTGCGCCGCGTGGACGAGCGACCGGTGTGGCGCAGCGTGCCCGCGGACGTGCGCGAACGACTCCGGAGCCCGGTCCCGCGCACGGGCGCCGGAACCACCGCCGCGCTCGACGCGTTCCGCCGCGACGTCTTCCCCTATCCGTACGGGTCGATCCATCCGCGCTTCTGGGGCTGGGTCAACGGCTCCGCGCTTCCGATCGGCGTCCTCGGCGACCTCGCGGCGTCGGCGATGAACTCGAACGTCGGCGCCTTCGACCATTCGGCGCACTTCGTCGAGAAGCAGGTGCTCGAGTGGATGCGCGAGCTGCTCTCGTTCGAGACCGGCAGCGAAGCCGGTGACGGGATCCTGACGAGCGGCGGATCGCAGGCCAACCTGTACGGCCTCACCGCCGCACTGCACACGCGGGGAGGCGCGAACCTGCGCAAGCGCGGGCTCGCCGGCGCGCCGCCGATGACCGTCTACGCGTCGCTCGAGACGCACAGTTCGATCACGAAGGCCGTCGAGCTGCTCGGCATCGGCAGCGACCAACTGCGCAAGCTTCCGGTCGACGGCGACTATCGCGTCGACGTCGCCGCCCTCGCGCGCACGATCGCCGCCGACCGCGAGGCGGGCTACGTTCCGATCGCCGTCGTCGGGAACGCCGGCACCGTGAACACGGGCGCGACCGACGACCTCGACGCGCTCGCGGATCTGTGCGAGCGCGAGCAGCTGTGGCTGCACGTCGACGGCGCGTTCGGTGCGCTCGCGTGGCTGTCCGAGTCGCGGCGCGCACCGCTCGCCGGCATGCAACGCGCCGACTCGATCGCCTTCGACCTGCACAAGTGGATGTACCTGCCGAGCGACGTCGGCTGCGTGCTCGTACGCGATCCGCTGGCGCTGCGCCGCGCCTTCGAGCTGCCCGCCCCCTACCTCGCACAGACCGGCGGCGGCGTCGCGGCGGACGGCACGGGCGCGTTCATGGACCGGGGCCTCGAGCTGACGCGGCGCTTCCGCGCGCTGAAGGTGTGGCTCGCGCTCAAGGCCCACGGGGCCGCCGAGTTCGCCGAGCGGATCGAGCTGAACCTGCGCCAGACGGAGTACCTGGTCGCGTGCATCGATGCGTCGAGCGCGCTCGAGCGCTGCGCGCCCGCGCCGCTCAACGTCGTGTGCTTCCGCTACACGGCCGGCGACGTGCCGTTCGAACAGCTCGACGAGCTGAACCGCGAGCTGCTGGTGCGGATGCAAGTCTCCGGCATCGCCGTCCCCTCCCACACCGTGCTCGGCGGCGCCTTCGCGTTGCGCGTCGCGATCACGAACCACCGCAGCCGCTTCTCCGACTTCGACGTGCTCGTCGAGGCCGCGACTCGAATCGGCGACGAACTGCTCGCCGAGCTACGCGCGGGCTCCCCCACTTGGCTGAACACGAAGAGGAACGAAGCATGACGGATCGCACGGACACGAAGCTGAAGGTCGGATTGGCGCAGATGCTCTGCGGAGGCGTCATCCTCGACGTCACCACGAAGGAGGAGGCGCGCATCGCCGAGGACGCCGGCGCGATCGCCGTGATGGCGCTCGAACGCGTGCCGTCCGACATCCGCAAGGAGGGCGGCGTCGCGCGCATGGCGGACGTCGAACGCATCGCGGCGATCATGGAGACGGTCACGATCCCCGTCATGGCGAAGGCGCGCATCGGGCACTTCGCCGAGGCGGAGATCCTGCAGGAGCTCGGCGTCGACTTCATCGACGAGAGCGAGGTCCTGACGCCGGCCGACAACGCGTACCACATCGACAAGTCGCGCTTCCGTGTGCCGTTCGTGTGCGGCGCGCGTTCGCTCGGCGAAGCGCTGCGGCGCATCGGCGAAGGCGCCGCGCTCCTGCGCACGAAGGGCGAGGCCGGGACGGGCGACGTGTCCGAGGCGGTCCGCCACCTGCGCAAGATCCACGGCGAGCTGCGCGCGCTGTGCGCCGCTCCGCGCGAGGAGCTGATGACGCGCGCCAAGGAGCTCGGCGTTCCGTTCGAGCTCGCCGCCTCGGTGCGCGAGGCCGGCCGCCTGCCGGTCCCGAACTTCGCCGCGGGCGGCATCGCGACGCCCGCTGACGCCGCGCTCGCGATGGCGCTCGGCGCCGAGGCGATCTTCGTCGGCTCCGGCGTGTTCAAGTCGGACGCGCCGGCCAAGACCGCGGCGGCGATCGTCAAGGCCACCGCGCAGTTCGGCGATGCGGGCGTGGTCATGGCGGCCGCGCGCGAATCGGGTCGCGCGATGGCCGGGATCTCCGCCAGCGAACTCCCGAGCGCCGAGCTCTTGCAGGCGCGCGGCGACTGATGCGTGCGCCGTCGATCGGAGTCCTCGCGCTCCAGGGCGACGTCGAACCGCACGCGCGCATGCTCGCGCGCGCGGGCGCCGGGTGTCCCGTACGGCTCGTCAGGAATCGCGCCGACCTCGACCAGGTGACCCACCTCGTCCTGCCCGGCGGCGAGTCGACGACGCTCGCGCGCCTGCTCGCCTTGTTCGATCTGTCGCGCACGCTCGTCGCGCGCCACCGTGCCGGCACGCTCGCGCTCTTCGGCACGTGCGCCGGGACGATCCTGCTCGCGAACGAGCTCGGCCTGCTCGACGTCGACATCGAGCGCAACGCGTACGGCCGGCAACTGGACTCGTTCCGCGCACCGCTGGCGCTCTCGTTCGTCGCGGCGCCGCGCACGATCGAGGGCGTCTTCATTCGTGCGCCGCGCATCACACGCATCGGCGCGTCCGTGCGCGTTCTCGCGAGCCACGACGGCGACCCGGTGTTGGTCGAAGCACCGGGCGTCGTCGCGGCGACGTTCCATCCGGAACTGACCGGCGATGCGGACGTGCACGCGCGCTTCCTCGAACTCCCTACGACCGAGACCGCAGAAAAGGCGACCGCATGAGCGAACAGAGAAAGCGCTCGCCCGAGGCGACGATCCGCCGCCTCCCCGCGCGCGCCCACTACGAGCGTGGGACGATCGACGCCATCCTCGACGAGGGGCTCGTCGCGCACGTCGGCTTCGTCGACGACGGCCGGCCGCTCGTCATTCCGATGGTCTACGCGCGCGACGGCGAGCGCATCCTGCTGCACGGCTCGCCGCAGAGCCGCGTGTGCCAGGTCCTGTGCGAGGGCGGGAGCGTCACCGTCACCGTGACGTTGGTCGACGGGCTCGTGCTCGCGCGCTCGGCGGCGCATCACTCGATGAACTACCGCTCGGTCGTCGCCTTCGGGACCGGCGTCGAGCTCACGGACGCGGGCGAGAAGGAGGCCGCGTTCCGGCGCATCGTCGAGCACGTCGTCCCCGGCCGCTACGCCGACTGCCGCGTGCCGAACGCGAAGGACTTCGAGACGACGACCGTGATCGCGATCGAGGTCTCCGACGTCTCGGCCAAGGTGCGCACGGGCGGACCGATCGACGAGCGGCCCGACTACGACACACCGCACTGGGCGGGCGTTCTGCCACTCACGCTCGCGTGGGACGCGCCGCGCGCGGACGAGCACCTCGCGGACGGCATCGACGTGCCGAACTACCTGCGCGGATACGGCCGCGGCGCGCGCTAGCCCGGGTTATTCATGAGCCTTCACCGAGATCAACGCAGCTACGCGCCATATCAACGCTTCCCTCCCTCACCGGGTTCGACGACCCGTCCAGGTCGCCTCCACGCGCTTCGGTCGCGAAGCGCTGATCTGACGCACAT
>JAJDEV010000033.1 GCA_029259605.1 Planctomycetota bacterium
AGGCGCGCCGCTGCAACACAGGCTCGCTTCGCTCGCGTGTTGCGAGCCGCGGGCGCTACCGATTCACGCGCGGGGCTTCGCCCCGCTGCACGGCATGCGCCGCTTCGCGGCGCGCCGTGCGGGGACCGCGCGCAACCCGCCGGCCGCACTCCGGTGACAAGTCCCCGAACGCCTCATCGCCCGTTCCGGAAACCGTCACGGCTGCCGTGTAAACCCCTGCTCCGTTGCGTAATGCGGCACGCGAGCGAAGCGAGCCTGTGCCGCAGCAGCGCGAAGCGCTGCGCGTGAATCGATAGAGAACGTCAACAAGTCCCCGTCCCTGAGAGATCCCCACCGGACGAGAGGTACACGTCCGGAACTTCCGAGTGCGATTCGATCCCCGGAACCACCCGGACCGTCGGAAGCAGAGGAACATCAACAAGTCCCCGTCCCTGAGAGATCCCCACCGGACGAGAGGAACACGTCCGGAACTCCCGAGTGCGATTCGATCCCCGGAACCACCCGGACCGTCAGAAGCAGAGGAACATCAACAACTCCCCGTCCCTGAGAGATCCAACGGAGAAGGAGGAAGACGTTCGGAACTTCCAAGGGCGATTCGACTCGCGCACTCGAACCACCCGGACCGTCAGGATCAAAGGAGCGTCCACAAGCCCCGCTCCCCGGGACTTCCTCCACTCCCCGGTGCGGCTCGCGCCGCACCGCACGCGACTCCCTAGAGGTCCTTGACCTCGACGATCAGCTCCTCGAGGAACTTCTTGGCGTCGCCGAAGCACATCATCGCGTTGTCGCGCTCGAAGAGCGGGTTCTTGATGCCGGCGTAGCCGGGCGACAGGGAGCGTTTCACGACGAACACCGTCTGCGCTTCCCACACCTTGAGCACGGGCATGCCCGCGATCGCCGAGGTCGGGTCCTCGATTGCGGCCGGGTTGCACACGTCGTTGGCGCCGATGACGATCGCCACGTCGGTGGTCTGGAAGTCGCCGTTGATGTTGTCGAGCTCGAAGAGCTGCTCGTACGGCACGTCGGCTTCGGCGAGCAGGACGTTCATGTGGCCGGGCATGCGGCCGGCGACGGGGTGGATCGCGTAGCGCACGGAACAACCCCGCGCTTCGAGCAGTGTGGCGAGCTCGCGCACCTTGTGCTGCGCTTGCGCGACCGCCATTCCGTAGCCCGGGCAGATGATGACCGACGTCGCGGCTTCGAGCAGCATCGCGGTCTCCTGCGGGCCGGCCGACTTGACGTTCGTGTACTCGTCGGCCGCACCGCCGCCGCCGGTCGCCTGCTCGCCGAAGGTCGCGAATAGGACGTTGGTGAGCGAGCGGTCCATCGCCTTGCACATGATGCGCGTCAGGATCAGACCCGACGCCCCCACCAACGAGCCCGCGATGATGAGCAGGTTGTTCTCGAGCACGAACCCGGTCGCGCACGCGGCGAGACCCGAGTAGGAGTTCAGGAGCGAGATGACGACCGGCATGTCGGCACCGCCGATCGGAACGACGAGCCCGATGCCGAGGAGCAGCGCGACGGCCGCGAGCACGTAGAAACCCGTCTCGATCCCCGCACCGCCCGTGACCGCGAAGCCCGCCCAATAGCAGAGCGCGATCGCCGCCAGCGCGAGCAGCGCGTTGAGCGGCTGCGAACCGATCGGACCGAAGCGGCTCTTCCAGATCTTCCCGGACAGCTTGCCGAAGGCGATCATGCTGCCCGACAGCGTCACCGCCCCGATCAGGATCGAGAGGCTGAGCGCGATCGCGAACGGCGCGCCGGCATCCGCGATGCGCGTCGTCTCGCCCTCGCCCGCGACCTTGTTCATCTCCGCCAGCGCGACAAACGCCGACGCGGCGCCGCCCAGGCCGTTGAACAACGCGACGAGCTCGGGCATCGACGTCATGTGCACGCGCACGGCGAGCACGACACCGATCAGCGTGCCGAGCAGCACGCCGCCCGCCAGCACCGTCCAATCGACCGCGCCGACGTCGAGCATCGTCGCCCCGAACGCGAGCGCCATGCCGATGGCCGCGAGCGTGTTGCCGCTGCGCGCGGTCTTCACGCCCGAGAGGCGCTTGATCCCCAGGATGAACAGCAGCGCCGACACCATGTAGGCGATCTGCACGAAGCTGCCGGACAGGAGCGCGAGCGTCATCGCCTACTTCCCTCCGCGCTTCTTCTTGGGACCGAACATGCGCAGCATGCGATCGGTGACGAGGAAGCCGCCGACGACGTTGACCGTCGCCATCGTGATCGCGAGGAAGCCGAAGAAGCGGCCGAGCCCCGGGAAGCCCACGCCGGCGCAATAGAGCGCGCCGACGAGCGTGATCCCGGAGATCGCGTTCGCGCCCGACATGAGCGGTGTGTGGATCGTCGGCGGGACCTTCGTGATCAGCTCGACGCCGACGAAGACGGCGAGGAAGAGCACCCAGATCCCGACGATCAGGAACGGAACGCCGGTCGAGCCGGACTCGGCCGCCGTCTCGACGACCGGCGCCGCGTCGAGCAGCTGGCGCGAAAGGGCGGCGATCATGCTCCGGACTCCTGCGCCATGGCCTCGGCGGTGCGCGCGTGACGGATCTCGCCCGCGTGCGTGAGCAAGCTGCCGGCGATCACCTCGTCCTCGAGGTCGAGCGCGATCTCGCCGCCCTCGCCGATGAGCAGCTTGACCAAGTTGAAGACGTTCTTGGCGTAGAGCTCGCTCGCGTCGCGCGGAACGGTCGCCGGAATGTTGGCGATGCCGACGATCGTGACGCCCTCGCGCTCGACGACCTGGTCGAGTTCGGACAGCGCGCAGTTGCCGCCGGACTCGACGGCCATGTCGACGATCACCGCCCCCGGCCGCATCGAGGCGACCATCTCGGCGCTGACGAGCACCGGCGCCTTGCGTCCTGGAACCTGCGCGGTGGTGATCACGATGTCCGCCTCGGCGACGCGCTTCGCGACCTCCTCGCGTTGACGCGCGAGAAACTCGGCCGATTGTTCCTTGGCGTAGCCGCCCGCGTCCTCCTGGTCCTCGCTGCCGGGGACGTCGATGAAGCGCGCGCCCAGGCTCTCGACCTGTTCCTTGGCCGCCATGCGCACGTCCGTCGCCTCGACGACGCAGCCGAGGCGGCGCGCGGTCGCGATCGCCTGGAGCCCGGCGACGCCGGCGCCGAACACGACGACGCGCGCGGGCGCGACGGTTCCCGCGGCCGTCATCAGCAGCGGGCAGAGCTTCTTGAGATGCGTCGCGCCGAGCAGCATGGCCTTGTAGCCGCCGACCGTCGCCTGCGACGACAGCGCGTCCATCGCCTGCGCGCGCGTGATGCGCGGGACGAGCTCCATCGCGAGCGTCGTCACGCCGCGCGCCTGGAGCGCGCGAACGAGATCGGGGTTGCGCGCGCCCTGCACGAACGACAGCACGATGGCCTGCGGTGAGATGCCCTCCACCTTCGCGGGCGCGAGCGGGCCGACGGCGAAGAAGAGGTCCGCATCCGCGGCCGCCGATGCGTCGACGACGCGCGCTCCGACCGCCTCGTAGTCCGCGTTGCGAAAGCCCGCAGCGACGCCGGCGTCGCGCTCGATCAAGACGGTCAGGCCGAGCGCCACGAAGCGCTTCGCCGTGTCCGGCGTGATCGCGACGCGGAACTCACCGTTCGCGGTTTCGTTCGGGGCAAACGCTGTGGGCATCGGGGGAGCGCTCCTTGGAGCGACGCGCGGAGCTTAGCAATACGGACTCGAAGATCCAGCGGCGCGCCGATCGCCGCGGAACTCACGCCGCGAGCCGCTAGCCGCTAGCCCGGGTGATTCATGAGGCTTTGCCGAGATCGACGCAGATGTGCGTCAGATCAGCGCTTCGCGACCGAAGCGCGTGGAGGCGACCTGGACGGGTCGTCGAACCCGGTGAGGGAGGGAAGTGCTGAGATGGCGCGCAGCTGCGTCGACCTCGGCAAAGCCTCATGAATGATCCGGGCTAGCAGGCTGTGGCGAAAGTGCTTCGCCCGCAGAGCGTCGGCATCCGCTCCGGGTTGGTCTCCGGAAACGCAGGCGAATCGGTGGATTCGGCGAGGCTTTTAGAGGCCAAGCCGGAGCGGAGGACGGCGTTCTGCGGGTGAATGACTTTTGCCACAGTCTGCTAGCCCCCGAACAGGAAGTTGTTCTCGAGCGACCAACCCGTGAAGGCGTGCAGCGGGAGCAGGCGTTCGAACTGCGCGCTCATCTCCCGCACGGCCTCGGGCTCGAGCGCGCCTCCGCGCGCGCCGGCGGGGGCGGGCCAGCGGCGCTCGACGGCCAAGCGATGCTCACCGGGCGTGTAATAGGAGAGGAACTCCTCGAGCGCTTCGATCGTCAGGGCGCCGCAGCGCCACTCGCCCTTCCAGTCGTCCATGCGCAGGAAGAAGCCGTCGAGTCGGTTCAGCTCCTCGAGCCACGCGCGCAGCGCGCCGCGCTCGACGCGGTTCTTGAGGTTCTGCCCGTCGTACCAGGCATCCGAGTGGATCCGCAGGCTGACCTCGAGCGCCTCGGCTTCGATCGCGAAGCACAGGTACGCGTTCTTGAACGCGGCGTCGAGGTCCTTACCGAGCTCCGCTCCGAGCACGCCCTTCAGGCGCTTCTTCTCCGCCTTCGAGCGCGTGACGTAGGCCCAGATGCGGCGCACGCGCATGCCGTTGAACTGGTTGGGATTGTGCAGGCTGGTGCGACACTCGAGCTTGTGCCCGTGCTCCGCCGCGCGCTTGCACGCGTCCTTGCCGATCGCGAGCAGCTTGCGGCGCGCGATCAGCCGCCGCGCGTTGCCCTCGGCGTCGCCGGCCAGCGCGTCGGAGAGGGCGTGGAAGTCGCCCTCCTCGAAGCAGATCGCGCCCTTCAGGGGGAGCGGCTCGGCGGGCACCTGGGAAGGTTTTTTGGGCATGATGGGATCGGGGCGAGACCCCAGCCGGGTTGCCGGAGGCCGTCGCTAGGATAGTGCCTCCGTCGGGCACGACGAACCGCCGCGTACGCACCGTCGCGCAATTCGCCTTCCCCCGTAAGCACTCCCCCCCCCATGCGGTTCGCGCACTTCCAGTTCGACGCCCGAAGCGATCGCCTCGGCGAAGGACCCTCGAGTGAGGTCTTTCGTGCGGTCGACACGCGCCTCGGCCGCACGGTCGCGCTCAAGATTCTGCGCCCGCACATCGAGTTCGATCCGCAGGCGCGCGAACGCTTCGAGCGCGAGGCGAAGCACACGAGCAACCTCGCGCACCCGAGCATCGCGACCATCTACGAGTACGGCGAGGACCACGGCACGTCGTTCATCGCGATGGAGTACCTCGAGGGGCGCACGCTCGACGCGATCCTCAAGGACCACCGGCTGGAGTACGAGCAGGGCATGGCGATCGCGCTGCAGGTCGGCTCGGCCGTCTCGCTCGTGCACGAACGACGCCTGATCCATCGCGACCTGAAGCCCGCAAACATCATGGTGATGGCCGACGGGCTGGTGAAGCTGCTCGACTTCGGGATCTGCCGCAGCACCGGCGAGTCGAACATCACGCAGGAGGGCATGCTCGTCGGGACCGTGCTCTACATGTCGCCCGAGCAGGTCCTCGGCGAGGACATCGACTATCGCTCGGACGTGTTCGCCTTCGGATCGGTCTTCTACCACGCGTTCACGGGCGAGCTGCCGTTTCCCGGCAAGTCGTTCCCCGAGGTGTGCTTCGCGATCCTCGAGGCGTCGCCGAAGAACCCGGGCGACGTGCGTTCGGGTTTCCCGGCGCCGCTCTCGGAGTTCCTGCTCAAGTGCTTGCGGCGCGACAAGAAGGACCGCTACGGCAGCGGACAGGAGGCGTACGGCGCGCTGCTCGCCGTCTCCGACACGCTCAAGCTGACGTCGAGCGCGGACCGGCCCTCGGCCCTCGCCGGTCAGATCTGGATCCCGCCGTTTCGCTCGAATGCCGAGCAGAGCGGCGACGCCGACTTCGCGGGCAGCATGCGGCGCGACCTCGTGACCGAACTCGTGCGCTCGACGAGTCTCGAGGTCAACGTCCCGGAAGGCGACACGGTGCCGGCCGACATCCGGCACGCCTTCGTGCTGCGCGGTTCGCTCGACCTCGACGGAGAACGCGGCGCCGTCGACATCTTGCTCGAGCGCGCGCACACCAACGGCACATCCGACACGGCGCTCGTCTGGCGCGATCGCTTCGAGCACACCGACAACGACGAGTGGGGCTTGCAGGCGAAGCTCGTCGGCTCGCTCGTGCGCGCACTGAAGCGGCGCCTCGCCGAGTACGCGCTCGAGCCGCCGCCGGAGATCAAGCGCGATCCGGGCAAGGCCGAGTACCTCGCGCGTCGCGCGCACGACGTGTTGCACCGTGGAACGTCGCGGCACCTCATGTCGGCCATCGCGACGTTCCGCCAGGCGCTGAAGGAGGACCAGAACTGCACGCTCGCGCACGCCGGCTTGTCCGAGGCCTACGTCCGCAAGTTCATGTACTGGGACGGCGACGTCTCGTTCCTGCAGGAGGCGCGCGAGCACGCGCAGCGGGCGCTCTCCATCGACGCGTTCTCGGCCGAGGCGCACTCCGCGCTCGGGTTCGCGTGCGTCATGGCGGGCGAGTCCGAAGAGGCCCAGCGCGAGCTGCGGCTCGCGATTCAGATCGACCACGAGGAGTGGCTCGCGCACCGCTTGCTCGGCGGTCTGTTCGCGCGCATCGGCAACTTCGAGAGCGCGTCGCCTTTGCTCCAGCGCGCGATCGTCCTCAACCCGACCCACATCGGTTCGTACGACCATCTGTACGGTGTGCTGTGTCGGCTCGACCGCTACGAGGAAGCGATCGGGGTCGCCGACCGCGGTATCGCGATGGCGCGCAAGCACCTGCACGCCGTGCCCGATGACCAGGAGGCGCGCGTTCACCTGGCGCTGCTCCTCGCGCGCATGGGGCTCGAGGCGGAAGCTCGCACCGCCGCGGACGAGGCCTGCGCGAAGGCGCCCAAGGATCCGTACACGCTGTTCCACACCGCCTGCGTCTTCGCACTGATCGAAGATCCCGAGCGCGCCATCGAGCTCCTGCACGAGGCGCAGGCGCGCGGCTTCTATCTCCAGGTGGAAACGCTGCGCAACCCGGACCTCGAGTCCCTCCGCGGTCGGCCGGACTTCCAGAAGCTGATCGGCTGAGCGCGCGCCAGGAACGGGGCGGCGCGGGGGAATAGGCGCCAAATCCGCGCTCGCGGAAGAGAAAGAGCGCGGGAAGGGTCACCGCGGCTCGTTAGACTGATCGGCTTTGCGTCACCGATGCAGACTCGAAAACCACAATCCGAAGACCGGGTCCGTTTCGGGACCCTCGTCGCCTTCGACACCGAAGGCGCGACGTCGACCGGCGCTCCGCACCTCGTCGAGCTCGGCGCGGTGCGCGTCGTCGACGGTGAAGTCGACGATTGCTTTCAGGCGCTCGTGTGTCCGCCGGTCGAGATCGAGCCCGAGTGCGTGGCCTTGCACGGCATCCGCGACGTCGACGTGCGCCAGGCCGAAACCGCCGAGCACGTCGTCGCGCGCTTCTTCGAATGGATCGGCGCCGCGCCGCTCGTCGCGCACAACGCGCGCTTCGACGCACACGCGCTCGGCTTCGAGTGTGCGCGGTACGGTCTGACGCCGCCGAACAATCGCATCATCGACACGCTTGCGCTCGCGCGCAAAGCGCTGCCCGAAGCGCCGGACCATCAGCTCGCGACGCTCGCCGAGCACCTCGAACTCGAGACCGACGACCTGCATCGCGCGCTCGCCGACGCGGTCCTGTGCTGGAAGGTCTTCGAGGCCTGCGCCGAGCGCTTGGGTGGCACCGACGCGCTGACCGAGGCGCGGCTCTTCGACCTCGCCGGCATCCCCACCACGCTCGCGACCGCGCTCCCGCCGCGGCCGAATCGAAAGCCCGCGCAGCTGCGCGTGCTCGAAGCGGCGCGCGCCGACGAACGCACGGTCGTGCTCACGTACGGCGACACTTCCGGATCGAGCGCGGCGCCGCCGGCTCGTCTCGAGGTCTTGCCTCGTTTACTGTTTCGCAAGAAGGACAAGAGCTACCTCGAGGGCGAGTGTGCTCGATCCGGCCTGCTCAAGACCTACCGCTTGGATCGCATCCACCGCGTCGAAGCGACGCAGCACTCCTGAACCCTGCTCCGATGAACGCTCCCGAGGAAATCCGCAACATCGCCATCGTCGCCCACGTCGACCATGGCAAGACCACGCTCGTCGACGCGATGTTCGCGTTCGCCGGCACCTTCCGAACCAACCAGCACATGCCCGAGCGGGTGATGGACTCGGACGACCAGGAGCGAGAGCGTGGCATCACGATCCTGGCCAAGAACACGTCCGTCCAGTATCGCGGCACGCGCATCAACATCGTCGACACGCCCGGACACGCCGACTTCGGTGGACAGGTCGAGCGTACGCTCGCGATGGCGGACGCCGTGCTGATGCTCGTCGACGCGTACGAGGGGCCGATGCCGCAGACGCGCTTCGTGCTGAAGAAGGCCTTCGAGCACGGCCTGCGCGTGCTCGTCATGATCAACAAGATCGATCGCCCGGACCAACGCGCCGACGACGTGCTCGACGAGATCTTCGACCTGTTTGTCGAGCTCGGCGCGAACGACGAGCAGCTCGACTTCCCCACGATCTACGGCTCCGGCCGCGACGGATGGGCGTCGCTCGACCACAACGCGCGCGATGGCGACCTGATGCCGCTCTTCGAGCTGATCCTCTCGGCAGTCCCGGTGCCCGCGCACGACTACGACGCGCCGCTGCAGTTCCAGGCCACGACGCTCGACCACGACGACTACCTCGGCCGCATCGGCGTCGGTCGCGTGGCGCGCGGCATCCTGCGCCAGGGCCAACGCGTCGCGCTCTGCCACCCGAACCATGACGCGACGCCGTTCGGCAGCGTCAAGCGCCTGTTCCGCTACGAGGGACTCGAGCGCGTCGCGGTCGATCAGGTCGTCGCCGGCGACATCGCCGTGATCGCGGGCATCGAAGAGCTGCGCATCGGCGACACCCTGTGCCCGACGGACGCCAAGGACCCGCTGCCCGCGATCGCGGTCGACGAGCCCACGGTCTCGATGGTCTTCTGCGTCAACGACTCGCCGTTCGCCGGCACGGAGGGGCAGTTCGTGACGAGCCGCCACGTGCGCGACCGGCTGGAACGCGGCGCTTTGCGCGACGTGGCGCTCGAACTCGCGGACACGGCGACCGCCGACGCGATCGAGGTCAAGGGTCGCGGCGTCATGCATCTCTCGGTGCTCATCGAGAACATGCGGCGCGAGGGCTACGAACTCGCCGTCGGCAAGCCGCACGTGATCCTGCGCGAGGTCGACGGCGTGCTCTGCGAGCCGTACGAGCGCGCGTCGATCGAGGTTCCTACGGGGTTCGCGGGACGCATCATCGAGTACCTCGGCCGACGGCGCGGCGAGATGCTGCACATGGAGCCGCTCGGCACGACGATGACCAAGCTCGAGTTCTCGGTGCCGGCGCGCGGCCTCATCGGCGCGCGCACCGCGCTGCTGACGCTGAGCCAGGGCGAGGCGATCCTTTCGCATGTCTTCCACGAATGGAAGCGCGACGGCGGGACGATCCCGCGGCGCGCGAACGGCGTGCTGATCGCCGATCGCACCGGCCCGGTGGTGCCCTACGCGCTCAGCGGACTCGCGGACCGCGGCGAGTTTTTCGTCGCTCCGGGCGCCGAGGTCTACGAGGGCATGGTCGTCGGCGCGAACAACAAGGAAGCCGACCTGCCGCTCAACGTGTGCCGGACGAAGAAGCTCACGAACATGCGCGCCTCCGGACGCGACGACAACGTGAACCTGGCGCCGCCGACGATCATGTCGCTCGAGGAGTGCCTCGAGTACATCGAGGACGACGAGCTGCTCGAGGTCACGCCGAAGAACCTGCGTCTGCGCAAGCGCGTCCGCAACGCGGACCTGCGCAAGAAGCAGATGAGCCGCGTCTGAGCCGCAGCACGGCTACTCCACGTAGCCGAGGTCGCGCAACAACTCGCTCTCGCGGTCGTCGTACTCCGCGTCGACCGCGGCACCCACCGCGGGGACGCGGGCGGCGGCCCGGGCGGCGCGCTCCGTCAGCTCCGCGACGCGGTCGGGATCACGCGCCGCGAGGTCGGTGCGCTCCGCGGGATCGGTCGACAAGTCGTAGAGCGCGAGTCCTTCCGGTCCGCGGACGACGCGAAAGCGACCGTCCGTCAGGCTCGACCAGCGATTCGGCGCGCCCTCCGCGCGGAGCTGCTGGACGAGGACGCGCACGGCGGGCAGTTCGCGCGCGACGAGGCTCGTCCCGTGCGTGGCGTGCGGCTCGATGCCGAGCGCGTCGAGGACGGTCGCGTAGAGGTCGACGTGTCCCACCGTCGCGGCGACGCGTTCGGCCGCCGCGCGCGGCGCGTGTACGCCGGCCGGGTAGCGAATAACGAGCGGCACATGTACGAGTTCGCGCTGCAGCGTCTGCCCGTGCGAGAACCACCAGTCGTGCTCGCCGAGCGACTCACCGTGGTCCGCGGTGAAGACGATCAGCGCGTCGTCGACGAGGCCGCGCTGTTCGAGCGCGTCCATCAGACGCCCGAACTCCGCGTCGAAGTAGCGAATCTCCGCGTCGTACTCCTCGCGGTACACGGCCGGCCGGCGCTCGGCGCCGAGCACCTGGTAGCTCGGGAGCTCGCCGAAGCCGCGCACCGACTCGCCGACGGAGAGCGGCGGCTCGGCGTCACGCGCGCCGTACTCCTGGTGGTACGCGCGCGGCGCGGTGTACGGTCCGTGCGGGTCCTG
>JAJDEV010000034.1 GCA_029259605.1 Planctomycetota bacterium
CTTTGCCGAGATCGACGCGGATGTGCGTCAGATCAGCGCTTCGCGACCGAAGCGCGTGGAGGCGACCTTGACGGGTCGTCGAACCCGGTGAGGAAGGGAAGCGTTGATATGGCGCGCAGCTGCGTCGATCTCGGTGAAGGCGCATGAATGATCCGGGCTAGCGGACCGACCGAGCGGGTCGTGCGTTCGTCAATGCGCGGTTAGCGCCCGTCGTCGTCCGAGTGGTCGTGCTCGTGCGCGTCGTCGGACTCGTCGTCCATGTCGCCGATGTAGCCGAGCTGCTCGAGTTGCTCGAGCGCGTCCTGCGCCTGCGTTTGCATCTGCGTCGCTTGGGCCGACTCCTGACGCATCTGCGCGGCGCCGAACCCGGCGGCCGCGGCCGCGAGCCCGATGATCTTCGGCAGCGGTGTACCGAGCAGCGCGGTCGCGTTCGCGGTGAACGACGGGTCCGACTCGCCGTAGGCGACGATGTCGTTGCCCACGATGCGCGAGACCATGACGGCCGAGCGCGTGTCCTCGAGCAGGTCGTTGTAGGTGGGCAGCACGAGGTTCGGTCCGCGCTCGGTCGTGCGTGAGCGGACGCCGTTCGCGAGCGCAGAGAAGAGGAACGAAGCGCAGCCGTAGCCGTCCTCGATCAGGCGCTTGGTGTCCTGGAAGTTCACCGAGGCGAGGTCGTCGGCGTCGCCGACGACGATGCGGAAGTCGGGTCGATCGAGCAGGCTCCCGTGTCCGCCGTTCGCCTGATCGAGCGCGGCGATGAGCGCCTGCGGCGTCAGCGTCGCGAGGACGTAGCCATCCGTGATTCCGAGCGAGCACTCGAGCGGGATCGGAAGTCCCGGGAAGGAGAGGCTCCAGCACAGGTCGTCGCCGTGCTCCCAGCGACGCACCGTGACGTAGCCGTCCGCCGCGTCTTGGGCGAGTCCCGAGGCGAGGTCCGAGAGCTTCTCGATCGTCTGCTCGAGGGTGACCTCGTCGTCGACGGACAGGAACAACACGCCGGACGGCAGGCCGCCGCCGCCGGTGGAGTCCGACATGTAGAAGCCACTCGTCGCGCCGAGCGGCGCGATGATCTCTTTCTGGACGTCGATGCCGACCATCGAGTGGAGCATCGCGAAGACATCCGTTTCGAGGCCGTTCGCGCGGTTCATCTTCTCGATCGTCGTCACGATCGCGTCGAGGTTCGACCGACCGAGCGCGGCGATCGTCGCGTCCTGGGGAACGAGTTCGAGATCGCGCGCGGAGAGCGGCTCGCGGACGAGCAACCCGAGGCGCTCGAGCACGGATGCGTAGTTCGTGTAGCGCGCCGCGACGTAGCGGCGATCCGTGCCGCGCCCGCTCGCGACCACGAACGAGACCGGGTCCGGCCCGAGGAGTCCCATCGCGTCGAGTTGCGCGCGGAACGGAGCGGCGTCGTCGCCCGCGGCCGCGAGTCCCATCTCGATCGGTCCGCGCAGCTGCGCGACATCGAGCTTGACCGCGAAGTCCGGCGCGACGCCCTTCGGCAGCCCGAGCGAACCGAGTCCCAGGTCGGCGGACTTCGGCGAGCCGTACGAGACGACGAAGTTGCCGTCGTCCTCGCCGTAGTACGCGCTTCCGAAGCCGGTGTCGACGGCCTTCAAGCCGTCCTTGCCCTCGACCGCCGACTGCGGCATGGGCAGCATCACGCCGAGCATGCCGCCGACGCGCTGGGCGATGCTCGACACCTGCTCCGGCGAGCCGTCGACCGTGAGCTGCGCGTGAATCGGGATCATCGCGCGCGGATCCTGGTTCCCGTCGAGGTCGACCCGGAGACTCATCGGCGACAGGAGGATGTCACGCCCGAGCTCGAGCATCGGCGTCGGCACGTCGTCGAGGTCGAGCTCATCCGGCAGTTCGAGCAGCCGGTCGTCGAGCAGCGCCAACGCCTCGCGCAGGCCGGCGTCGCGCGGATCGGACAGCATGCCCTCGCTCCCGGCGCAGAAGATCACCAGCGCGTCGTCGTTCGTCATCGGCTCCGTGCCGATCGGCGGAGCCCCAGGACCGACCCCTCCGGTCGATGCGCAGGCGCCGAGGAGGCCGAGGGCGGCGGCGGACGCGAGCAAGGAGCGGGACGTGAGCGAGCGGGACGGGACGGGGCGCGAGAGCGGTTTCATGGGGGGGAGGGGCGTCCGGAGTGGGGCGGAGGACAAGGAGCGCGGGGAGGGAACCTACGCCCGCCCGCGAACTCTCGCAACGCCGCGGCATTCAAAGCGAGTGGACGAAACGGAAACGTGTTCCCGAAACCCCACGAACCGCCGCAAACATCCGATGCGTGGCTCAGGTCGCACGGTCGAAGCGGACGAAGGGGACTCGGCACCACCCGACGTCGGTGGTCCCCGCACGCCATGGATCCCCACGATCCCGAGATCCTCCAGAACATCTTCGTCGGACGGCAACCGATCTATTCGCGCCGCCTCGAGCTCTACGCCTACGAGCTCTTGTATCGCGGCGCCGACGTCGACTTCGCGGACTTCACCGAGGGCGACAAGGCGACGTCGCAGGTGTTGCTCAACACGTTCACCGAGTTCGGTATCGAGCGCGTGGTCGGCGGGCATCTCGCGTTCGTCAATCTCACGCGCGGCTTCATCATCGGCGAGTACCCGCTGCCGGTCCCGCGCACGCAGGTCGTGCTCGAAGTGCTCGAGGACATCGAGCCCGATGAGGACGTGCTCGCGGGTTTGAAGGAGCTGCGTCGACGCGGCTTCCGGATCGCGCTCGACGACTTCGTCTACCGCGCCGGCTACGAGCCGATGCTCGCGCTGGCGGACATCGTCAAGGTCGACGTGCTCGGTTGTAACGAGGCGGAAGTCCGCAAGCGCTACGCCGAGCTCGAGCCGTTCGGTGCGAAGCTGCTCGCGGAGAAGATCGAAACGCGCGATCAGTTCGAGCTCTGTCTCGACTGCGGGTTCGACTTCTTCCAGGGCTACTTCCTCGCCAAGCCCAATGTCGTGCAAGGGACGAGCGTGTCCCCCTCGCGCGTCAACCTACTGCGCCTCCTGGCGGAGCTTCAGAGCCCGACCTGCAGCTTCGAACGCGTGCAGGAGATCGTCGCCCAGGACGTGACGCTCAGCTACAAACTCCTGCGCCACATCAACGCGGTCGTGTACGGCATGCCGCGTCGCGTCGAGTCGATCAAGGAGACCGTGGTCTACCTCGGGCTCGACGCCGTGAAGAACATCGCGTCGCTCTCGCTGATCTCCGACATGGAGAACACGCCGCACGAGCTGATCGTCACCGCGATGCTGCGCGCGCGGATGTGCGAGCTCCTCGCACGCGCGAACGGCGTGCAGAAGAGCGAGTCGTACTTCACCGCCGGCCTGTTCTCGACGCTCGACGCGATCATGAGCGCCACGATCAGCACCGTGCTCGCCAAGCTGCCGGTCACGGATGACCTCGAGGCGGCCCTGATCCGCGGCGAGGGACCGATCGGCGAAGCGCTGCGGGCGACGCTCGCCTACGAGCGCGGGGACTGGAGCGACGTCGCCTGCTTCGGCCTGTCCCGCGCGGCGATCAAGGGCGCGTTCATCGAAGCGGTGGCCTGGGTCGACGCGATCGATCGAGAGCTCGCCGACCTCGCCGCGTAGCGGAGCGCGGCTCCGCGGCCCGACACGACGCCGTTAATTCGTTGTCGGTGATCCGAGGCGCACGCTGGGATCGGGGTCCGGCGAGGCATACGCTGTGGCCATGGGCGTCCTCGACAGCCAAATGCCGCGCATCGATTTAACCCGCCGGTTCTGCCAGCTGGGCCACGCCCACGCGAAGATCGTGGCGACGATCGGCCCCGCGTCCGCGGGCATCCTCGGCGAGCTCGTCGACGCCGGCATGTCGGTCGCCCGGATCAACTTCAGCCACGGGACCGCGGACGACCACCGCAACATGGTCGCAGCGATTCGTGCGATCGCGGTCGAGAAGCACACCCCGATCGGAATCCTGGCCGACATTCGCGGGCCGAAGCTGCGGCTGGGGCGCATTCCCGGCGGCCGCATGCTCCTGAACGACGGCGACCTCGTCGAGCTGCGCGAGGGGCCCGGCCCGTTCCCCGCCCCGAAGGACGCCGGCGGTCTCTCCCCGATCCCGATCGACGTGGCGGGGATCGATGAGAAGCTAGAGGTCGGCCACCGCGTGTACCTCGCGGACGGTGTCGTCGAGCTCGTCATCGAGGAGCGCGACGGCAAGGTCGGACATCCCGCCCGCGTGCGGCGCGGCGGCGTGATCAGCGACGGGAAGGGCGTGCACATGCCCGAGACGCCGCTCGAGCTCGCGGTGCCGACGGAGGCCGACATCAAGGATCTGGCCCTCGCGAGCGAGCTCGGCGTCGATTTCGTCGGCGTGAGCTACGTCAGCGCCGGCGCCGAGATCGATGCGGTGCGGAAGCTCATTCCGGAGGCGCTGATCGTCGCGAAGATCGAGCGTGCGCGCGCGCTCGAGAACATCGAGGAGATCCTGAAGGCCGCGGACGGGATCATGGTCGCGCGCGGCGACCTCGGCGTCGAGGTCGAGCTCGAGGAGGTCCCGATGGTGCAGAAGTCGCTCATCCAGATGGCGCTGCGGGCCGGGAAGTTCACGATCACGGCGACCGAGATGCTCGAATCGATGGTCTCGTCGTCGCGTCCGACGCGCGCCGAAGTGACCGACGTGGCCAACGCGGTGCTCGACGGCACGGACGCGGTGATGCTCTCGGCCGAGACCGCGGTCGGGAAGTATCCCGTCGATTCCGTCGGCGCCATGGACCGGATCGCGCGCGCGGTCGAGGCGAGCCAGTACTACCAGGACCTGCCCAAGGTCGGCTTCCGGTCGTCCGAGTCGACCTTCTCGAACGCGGCCGCGCTGGCCGCCGCGCACGCCTCGGACGCCCTGTCGCTGGGCAAGATCATCTGCTTCACCAAGACGGGCAACACCGTGCGGCTCATGTCGCGCTATCGCCCGCACGCCGAGATCATCGCGCTCTCGCCGAACCGCCGCACGTTGGCGCGCATGACGGTTCTCGCGCACGTGCGCCCGATGTACTGTGAACAGATGCCGACGCTCGAGGACATGCTCGACGAAGCCAGTCGGGATTTGCTCGCTCGAGGGCTCGTCCAGCAGGGCGAACAGGTCGTCTTCGTCGCCGGCGTGCCGCCGGGCGTCGCGAGTACGACGAACGTGTTGAAACTCCACCGCATCGGTGATCCGATCAAACTCGCCTGAGGCGAAACGACTCGTCCTGTCGGCTCATGGGAAGGCAAAGAAGCGTCGCAGCGTTGACCGGGAGCGCCGTAACCGGTATCCCCAGCCGCCCAACAATGATCGACACCATGGGCTTGGGCCGGATAGGCGCGTACCGCCGGCTGCTGGGACTTTCGCGCCGAATGGAGGAACCCGAGCCCGAGTCGGCGCGTGTCCTCTGTGTCGCGAGCGGTAAGGGCGGCACCGGAAAGAGCATTCTCGCGTCCAATCTGGCCGCCCTGCGGGCGAGCCGCGGCGAGCGTGTTCTGCTCGTCGACTTCGACGCGGGCCTCGCGAACGCGCACCTCCTGCTCGGTCTGGCGCCCCAGTACGACCTCTCGCACGTCATGCAGGGGCAGATCAGCGCCCAGGACGCGCTGGTCGAGGGGCCGGGCGGTTTGAAGCTGCTCTCGGGTGGAGTCGGGCGCCACGTGCTCGCCAACCCGACGCGGCGCGAGCTCGACCGGCTCTTCAAGGCGCTCCGCCCGCTCGAGGGCGAGTTCGATCTGCTCGTCGTCGACCACGGCGCCGGGCTCGGATACGCGACGGTGACGCACCTGGCTGCGACGAGCACGCTGCTGCTCGTCACGAACCACGAGGTCACGGCGCTCTCCGACAGCTACGCGCTCTACAAGCGCGCGCATCTCGTGAACCCGCACATCACGGTCGGCGTCGTCGTCAACCGCGTTCCGGACCAGGCCGCCGCCGACTCTGCGTGGGAGCGCTTTCGCGGCGCGTCGCAACGCTTCCTCGGGCACAGCCCCGAGCTCGTCGGCTGGGTGCCCGCCGATCCAGCCGTGTCGCGCAGCGTCGACGCGCGCGTTCCGGTCGGCCTGCTCGAGCCCGACAGCGACGCCGCGCGGGCGATCCAATCCGTGTCGCGCTGGGCGCCGATCGACCACGCCCGAAGTGCGCGCCCGTTCTTCGAGCGCGCCCGCAGCGCGCTGCGCTGAGCGACGTCCGCTCCGCGCGCGCTTGCATCCGGCATATCCAAAGGGGATAAGGGACCGGAGATGGAGATCTGGGCACTCGCGAACGAGAAGGGCGGAACGGGCAAGACGACCACCGCCATCCACCTCGCCGCCGCGTTGGCGGCGTATGGCAAGCGCTGCCTGCTCGTCGATCTCGACCCGCAGGCGCACGCGACGCTCGGCGTCGGCATGGCGGTCGAGGACGGGCGCTCGATCGCCGCGGCCTTCCTCGACGGCGCGCCGCTCTCCTCGCTGATCCGCACGTCGAGCGCCGGCTTTCACGTCATCGCGTCCGAGGCGCGGTTGGGTGAGTTCGAGGAGGTCGCCGAGCGTTCGCTGCAACCCGAACGCATCCTCGCCGGTGCGCTCGAACGCCTCGTGTCGCGCTACGACTGGGTCATCCTCGATTGCCCGCCGCGCGCCGACGGCGTGCTGACCGCGAACGCCACGCGCGCGGCGACCACGACGCTGCTCGTCGTCGAGACCGGCGCGTTCGCGCTGCAAGGTGCGTTGCGCGCCCGCGCGATCTTCGAGGAGCGCGCCGCGGCGAGCGGAGACACGGCGTCGTTGCGCCTGCTCGCGACGATGTACGAGCGCGAGGAGCGCATCTCTCGCGAAGTGCTCGTCGCGCTCCAGGCGCGCTTCGACGAGATCATGCTCGACACCGTCATCCGTCGGCACGAGCTCCTGCGCGAGGCCGTCGCGTGCGGCGTCCCGGCGTCCGAGCTCGACCTCGAATCCGGCGCGATGCAGGACTTCGACGCGCTCGCGAACGAGGTCCTCGGGCGCACCCTTCCGAACACGACCTTGCCTCGACCGATCGTTGCTCGAGACCTCGCGCTGCACCCGGACCGCGACTGAACCATGGATGCCCTCGCCCTTCTCTGCAATCTGCACGCAGACGGTCCGTTGACCCTGCAGCGCCTGCGCCGGCTCGGATGCGAGTCGATCGATGCGTTGCTCGAGCTCGAAGGCGCGGCCGTCGCGCACGCGCTCGCGCCGACGACGGTCGCCACCGGCGCGGCCCCGACGGTCGTCGTCGACCGCTTCCGGCGCGAGGCCACGCTGCTCGCGTTGCGCCTCGAGGACGGCGCGGACGAGCCCGCCGATCGACGCGCCGGGAACGACACGGCATGGCCCGAGGACGTGATCGTGCGCGCGCAGGTCGACGACGACGGCGAGATCACGATCGCGGAGCTCGTCGGTGACGAGCGCGTCGACGACGGCGACTCGCTGGCATCGGACGACGACGAGCCCGACCTCGACGCTGACGCGCTGCTCGACGCGAAGGTCGACGCGCGCTTCTCGCGCGTCGGCGGCGATGGGGGAGCGGCGCGCGACAACGCGGCGCACGTGGACGAGGTCCTCGCGGCGTGGCGATCGCTCGACGACGCGACGCCGCCGCAGTCGCCGACGCGTTACGAGATTCCGCGCCCCACCGCGGACCCGCTCGAGAACCGCGCGCTCGAGGAGACCGAGCTCGACGGTCTGTCGCCTGAGCTGGCCCAGCGCCTGGCCGAGGTCGGCGTGCTGTCCCTGCGCGGTCTGATCGACGCGTCGCCGGCCGAACTCGCGCGACGCATCCCGCTCGCCTTCACGCGCGTCAAGCGCCTGCAGCTCGTCGCCCGCCGCGCACTCGCCGCGCTGCCGCCCGCGCTTCCCACGGAAGCACCCGCGAGCCTCTCGAACGACGCGATCGACACGTCCGGTCCGTTCGCCTAGGAGTCTGCGTCACAGGTCGCGGAGCCAACTCGCGCGAGCAGGATTCGGACGCGAGAGCCCGGGGTCCCACACTCGACTGTGCCCAGGCGCGGGGTCGTTCTTACCCGCTCCTCGACCTGTGACGCAGACTCCTAGCCCGGGTGATTCATGAGGCTTTGCCGAGATCGACGCGGATGTGCGTCAGATCAGCGCTTCGCGACCGAAGCGCGTGGAGGCGACCTTGACGGGTCGTCGAACCCGGTGAGGAAGGGAAGCGTTGATATGGCGCGCA
>JAJDEV010000035.1 GCA_029259605.1 Planctomycetota bacterium
AACGCCGTCGGTGCCCGTGTCAGAGAACTGCCAGCCGTAACCCATCGGGCCGTCGTTGAGGACGGTCGTCGGGGTACCCACGCCGATGAAGTAGCAGGGCGAGTTGCCGAAGAACGAGGAGCTGCCGGTGTTGGCCGGCAGGCCCGTGAGCGCGAACGCGGCGACCGTGGTGCCCGTGGGCCCACCAGAGTTCGCGAGCGTGCCCTTCACATAGCCTTCGCGGAACCTGACGACGGCGGCGCCGCCCGGTCCGCCGGAGAGGGTGTCCTTGGCCGCCGAGCAGTAGATGAACGTCAGCGCCGTGATGAACTGCGACTCGCCGCCGGTGCGGTCGGGCGCGCCCGATCCGTACGCCGGAAGCGCGACGAACCACTCGCATGGTCCGTACGCCGGAGCGCCCGGGCCCGTGTCGACCCCGGCGAAGCCGGAGAACGAAACGTTGTTCATCACGGAGACCGTGTTGAACGAGAACGCCCCCTTCTCGTCGACCATCGGGCCGCGCGTGAGCGTGCCGGTTCGGGTGTCCAGCTTGACGGAGCGGAGCGGACCGGACACGCGCTTCATCTGCTGGGCGTTCGTGTCGGCGGCGAACAGGAGCAAGGACGCGCCGAGCAGGAGCAAGCGGCTCTTCGAAACCATGGGGAGGTCCAGGTGGGGGAGGGGACGTTCGGCTCGAGCGCGACCCGCGTCGAGCGGCCCCAGCGTACTCGGACTCGCGCGGACCCGATAGGCGGCGCGGCGCCGCGACGCGCGACGCTCGTTAAATGACCCGGGGGCCGTGACGCAAGCGCCACGGCCCCCGAGCATTACAGACTTAGGGTGGAGCTACTGTTTAGTGGCTGCCCAGGGTCTGGCTGTAGCCGTTCGTCAGGAACGCCTTCGGCGAATCGCCGCAGAGCGCCTGAGCGATCCAGCAGGAGTTGTAGAAGGTCACGTCCAGCGGAAGCGGGAACGGACCGAGGTTGGCAACACCACCCGCGTGCGGGACGATGAAGGAGGTGAAGAGGCCCGGCGTGACGTTCACGAGGCGCTCACCGAACGGAACGATCGTCGGGGGCGGGTTGAAGAACCCGATCACGAAGATCGCGATCTTGGCCGGATCGGCGCCGCTGCAGTCAGCGGACAGACCCCAGAGTTGGCCGAGGATCGGGCCGACGCCGAGCGTCGTCATCGAGGCCGTGTTCACACCCGTGCCGTTGTTGAACGCACTGATGCTGTCGATACGCTCCGCCTGACGCACGTCCATGGAGATGGACGTGAAGTAGTTGGAGGTACCGCCGAACGTACCGAACGTGAAGCTCGAGCGGATGCCGCTACCGGCCGGGCAGTACTGGTCGACGAAGTCGAGCATACCGCCGGTCAGGTCCGGACCCGGTCCCGTGCAGGACTGGACGCACGCAAGCCACGGGAACGTCGCGGCGAGAACGCCGTCGGTGCCCGTGTCAGAGAACTGCCAGCCGTAACCCATCGGGCCGTCGTTGAGGACGGTCGTCGGGGTACCCACGCCGATGAAGTAGCAGGGCGAGTTGCCGAAGAACGAGGAGTCGCCGGTGTTGGCCGGCAGGCCCGTGATCGAGAACGCCGCGACCGTGGTGCCCGTGGGGCCACCAGCGTTCGCAACCGTGCCGAGGACGTAGCCTTCACGGAACGTCACGACCGCCGCACCACCAGGTCCACCCGAAAGGGTGTCCTTGGCCGCGGAGCAGTAGATGAACGTCAGCGCCGTGATGAACTGCGACTCACCGCCGGTGCGGTCGGGCGCGCCCGAGCCGTACGCCGGAAGCGCAACGAACCACTCGCAGGGACCGTACGCCGGAGCGCCCGGGCCCGTGTCGACACCGGCGAAGCCGGAGAACGAAACGTTGTTCATCACGGAGACCGTGTTGAACGAGAACGCTCCCTTCTCGTCGACCACCGGGCCGCGCGTGAGCGTGCCGGTTTGGGTGTCCAGCTTGACCGAACGAAGCGGGCCAGAGACGCGCTTCATTTGCTGGGCGCTGGTGTCGGCGCCGAGGCAAAGCAGCGCGGCACCAGCAAGGAACAGGGACTTTTTGGGAACCATCATGTTCACCTTCCTAACAGTAGGAAATTGAGGGATGCACTCTTGAGGAGAGTAGATCGGGTTGAAGACGCATTGATGCGATCGCACGAAGGCATCGTTGCTGAGAGAGCCCGTCAGCCAAGCTCCCACGACCCATCGAATCCCCCTCCGGGGACCCAGTGTGTCGCGTGTCTTTCGACGCGGCGCGAGGCGGCAGGGTTCCGTCAATCGGCATTCGATTCCGATGCCATGGGGAATGGTAACCACGGCCGTGGATCGGGGGGGGGCTAATTGGGAACTCTTTTGGAATGCATCACTTACGGCGTCCGGCCCGACCTATCCTTCCGCCCTGCGTCCGGAAGGTCTTTCCCGATCGGCCCGCCCGGCGTCGTCCTCCGGAGCCGTCGTCGCACCCGAGAATCGGCGTGCAACCCGAGCTGTGGCCCCCGCGCGGGCCGGATGGCGCCCTCGGCGCTGACGGCCTCAATCGTACGCGGCGTAGGGGGAGGCGGCCGACTCGGTCCAGAGGCTCCAGAGCGGCCACGCGGTGGGAGCGAAGGCGAGGACGAGCGCCGCGATCCAACGCGGAAGCGTACGCGCCGGACCGATTCGGCCCAGGACGAGGCCCGGCAGAACCGACGCGGCGAGCAGTGCGAGCGCCGCCGCACGCGGAAGCTCGGACGCGAAGACCCCGCCGAACAGGAGGGCCGTGAGGAGCAGGCCGAACGGGACCACGGCGCCGCGCACGAGCGTGAAGTCCGGGCGCAGGAGGGCGATCGCGGCGGCGACCCCGAGCGACGTCGCCAGCGCTCCCGCGATCTGCCCGAAGGACGAGCTCCCCGCGAGGTGGAGCGCCGCGCCCGAGGCGCCAGCCGCGATGGTCCAAACGGTCGGCAGTAGGGCTCCGGTCCGTTGGCGCGCCATCGCGTCCCACGTCTTCAGCAGGCCCATGAGCGCGAGCGCCAGCCCGCCCGTCCACAGCCAGCCCTCGACCGACCCCCACTGATGCTCGCGCGCGAAGTCGAGCAGGAGGAACGGCGACGCGACGCACGCGACGCCGCGCAGGAGCCACGTCGTCCGCGCCCTGCGGTCGCGCGACGCTTCGAAGCACCCGAGCCCGGCGCCGACGGCGGCGACGTACGCGAGGCCGTGCTTGAACTCGACGTCGAGCGCGAGCGACGGCCAGCCGTTCAGCACGACGCACGCGCTGAGCGTTCCGAGTCCGAGCGCCAGCGGCGCGGCCCAGGCGCGCGGCGCCTGAGCGTCGCGGCGGCGGAACGGCCACCACCCGATCGTCAGGAGCAGCGCGCTCACGACGAGTGGCGGGACGATTCCCGACAGGGCGATACCAACGAAGTCCACTCAGGTCCTCGTCGCGCCTACTCGCCCACGCACTCGACGCTGACGACGACGTGGACTTCGGGGCCCACCGCGCCGGGATTCTTCTCGACGAAGCTAAACCCGAAGTCGCGCATGTCGATCGTTAACTTCGCCTCGAAGCCCGCCTTCGTGCCGCGCGGCGTTTCGGCGACACCGACGACCTCGAAGGTGGCGGCGATCGTCTTCGTCACGCCGTGCAGGGTCAGCTCGCCTTCGACCGTGAAAGCGTCGCCCGCGGCCTCGACCGACGCGCTCTCGAACCGGATCTCGGGGAACTCCTTCGCGCTGAAGAAGTCGGGGCTGCGCAGGTGCTTGTCGCGCCCTTCGCTGTTCGTGTCGATGCTCGACGCGTCGATGGTGATCCCGACCGAGCTGGACGTCGGCGAAGCGGCGTCGTACTGGATCTCGCCCTCGAACGCGTTGAAGCGTCCGTAGAACTTGGCGATGCCCATGTGCTGCGTGTGGAAGACGACCGACGAGTGCGCGGCGTCGACCTTCCAGGCGGACGTGATCGATGCCGGCTCGGGGGCATCCGATGCGTGCGTGCCGATCGAGCTCAGGAGCAGGGCGCCGGTTGCGGCGCAGGCGAGCAGAGAGAGTTGCATGGTTCGATGGGGGAGAGGGGGAAGGAAGGGGAAGCGGAGGAAGACGCGACGGCGCTAACAGGGCTGCTAGCCCGGGTTCTTCATGAGGCTTTGCCGAGATCGACGCGGATGTGCGTCAGATCAGCGCTTCGCGACCGAAGCGCGTGGATGCGACCTTGACGGGTCGTCGAACCCGGTGAGGAAGGGAAGCGTTGATATGGCGCGCAGCTGCGTCGATCTCGGTGAAGGCTCATGAAGGATCCGGGCTAGTCCTCGTCGCGCGTGAAGCGTGCGTGGCCGGTGTCTTCGAGTCCGCGGACGCGGTCGAAGGCCGCCTTGGTCGCTGCCTCGTCGCCGTCGAGCAACGCGGCCTCGAGCTCGAGCTGCGCGTCGAGGAAGTCGACCAGCGTGCGCCGGTAGTCCGTGACGAACGCGGGTCGCGCGCTCTCGGGAACGTCCTCCAGCATCGCCGGAGTGAGCGCCTTGCACGCGAACGTCGCGGCCTGCATGTCGACGACGAGCTCGAGCGAGCGCTCCCGGTTGGCGGGGTCGCGCAAGCTGCGACGCAGGTGCTTGACCGCGTCCTCGATGTGCTCCATCTGCGCTTCGAGCTCGCTGGGATCGTCGTCGTCCGCGGGGAGCGACGACCCGGGGCGGAGCCCGGTTCCGAGTCCGAGGCAGAGCGCGAGCGGCACGGCGCCGCAGCGTAGGGTGGCGTTCAGGGAGAGCATGGGGGAGGTCCTCAAAGGGCGAGCGTCGTGCCCGGCATCGGAATGGCGTAGCGTCCCTCTGCGTCGGGAACGGAACGCGGTGTCTGGTCCCAGCCGAATCGATCCGGCGCGAGGACCAGCTCGGAGGCGAGCGCGTCGTCGAACAGGAGCCGCTTGCCGGAGTACGTGGCCATCCGCCCGAAGATGGCGGTCATCGTCGCGATCGCTCCGTTCTCACCTTCGTTGTACGGCGTGTCCGAACGAATGGCGGCGAACAGGTCGTCGTGCTCGACCTGATACGGGTTCGGCGTCTCGCCGTCGTACTGCCACTCCCAGCCGCCGACGCCCGTGATGCGCGCGCCGGAGACATCCGCGCTTCCTTCCGTGCCCGTGGCGTGCTCGGACACGCTGTTCCAGCACCCCTTGATCTGGCGGCACTGGCTCAGCATCGTCGTACCGTCGGCGTAGGTGAACTCGACCGAGTGGTGATCGAAGATCTCGCCCTGGTCCGGGTTGTCGCGGTCTTGCCGACCGCCCATCCCCGTCGCCGCGACCGGATGTCCGCGCATGATCCAGTTGCAGACGTCGAGGTTGTGGATGTGCTGCTCGACGATGTGGTCGCCGCACAACCAGTTGAAGTAGTACCAGTTGCGCATCTGGTAGGTCATCTCGTTCCAGCTCGCCTCGCGCGCGCGAACCCACGGCCGCACTCCGTTCCAGTAGCAGCGCAGGAGCCGCACGTCCCCGATCGCGCCGGACCGGATGCGTTCGATCGTCGCGTGGTAGCGCGGGTCGTGGTGACGCTGGAGCCCGACGCCGACCTTCAGGTTCTTCTCGGTCGCTTCCCGTGCCGCGGCGAGGACGCGCCGCACGCCGGGTGCGTCGACGGCGACCGGCTTCTCCATGAAGACGTGTTTGCCGGACGCGATCGCGTGCTCGAAGTGGATCGGACGGAAGCCGGGCGGCGTCGCGAGCACGACGACGTCCACGTCGAGCGCCATCGCGCGCTCGTACGCGTCGAAGCCCACGAAGCGCCGTTCCGCGGGGACGTCGACGCGCTCGGGAATCTCCTCGGCGAGCGCGGCCAGGCTCGAGTCGAGCCGATCCGAGAAGGCGTCGGCCATGGCGACCAGCCGCACCGGGCCTTCGGTGGAGAGCGCTTGCATCGCGGCTCCGGTCCCGCGTCCACCGCAACCGACGAGCGCGATGCGCAGCTCACTGTCGGCGTGGAAGCGTCCGGCGGACGCCGTTGTTGCGGCCGCGCCGGTCGCGGCACAGGACGACGCGTTGGCCGCGAGCACGCCCGCGCCCATCCACGCGGACGAGTGCCGCAGAAACTCGCGCCGGTCCGACGCGTTCGAGTCGTTGTGAGCCATCACCTTCCGCCTTCTCGTTGTCGTTGTTGGACGCGTTCGATGCTCGAGAGGTCCGCCTCCCAGAACGCGCGTTGTTCTTCCTCGCTCGGTTCGACGAGCGGACGCACCACGCGGAACCCGACGAACTTGGCGTCGGTGTGGTACCAGATGCTCTTGGGCAGCTGTGGGTCCTGGACCTTCCAGCCCTTGGTCGAACCGCGGCGCGCCGCCGAGCGCAGATCTTCCGCATCGTCGTCCCAGGAACCGCCGCGGACGACGCGCGGATAGAGCGACCTCGGCCACGCGATCGGATCGACGGCCGGCGAACTCGCGTAGAAGTCCTTGTCGTGCGCGTCGAGCACCCACTCCGCCACGTTGCCGTGCATGTCGTAGAGGCCCCACGCGTTGGGCTTCTTCGTGCCGACCGCGTGATAGCGATCGTCCGCGTTGTCGAAGTACCACGCGTACGCGTCGAGGTCGTCCGGCGAGTCACCGAACGAGTACGCGGTCGTCGTCCCGGCGCGGCACGCGTACTCCCACTCGGCTTCGGTCGGCAGGCGATAGAAGCGCCCCGTCTTCATGCTGAGCCA
Source organism: Planctomycetota bacterium (assembly GCA_029259605.1). Taxonomy (GTDB): domain Bacteria; phylum Planctomycetota; class UBA1135; order UBA1135; genus OFTM281. Next base: position 6,661 of record JAJDEV010000035.1, read on the forward strand.
CTTCGTGTATTGCTTCGCCGCGAACTGGGTCATGCAGACGGCGGGGAAGCCGTCGGTGCCCATCTCGAAGTCCATCGGGACGTAAGGCGGCGTCGGTCGGCTGACGGCGTCGGCCCAGGGATCCTGCGGCGCCGGCTCGCGCGTCCCACGCGCGCGCTCCTCGAGGTCGAGCTTCAGCATGAAGAGGTGGTACTCGTTCCACGTCACCTCGTGCGTGCCGATCCAGAACGGCGAGACCGTCACCTTGTGCGCGAGCTCGTCGCCCCTGCGCTCGTCCTCATCCTCGGGACTGCCCATCGCGAACGTTCCGCCGGCGATCGGCGTCAGCGCGAAGGTCGCGTCCGTCCCGCTGATCGACTCGTCGTACGGGCGCATGTCCGCGGCGCTCGTGGCCGTGGCCGTGTCGTTCGCGGCGAGCGGGGGACGTCCCGTCGGGCCCGCGTCCTGGGGCGTGAGGGCGAGCGTAACGAGGAGCGCGAAGGAGGTCGGCATCGAGACGGAGAGGAGGTGGTTGGGGGCCGAGGGGCGGCATTGTAGGGTGCGCGCGGTCGAATGCTCGTCCCTGGTCCACGCGATTGTTCCGACGGCGCCGCCTGCGAAAGCGGTCGCGCGCGCCCCCCGCTCGCGCTCGTCGTCCTCGGCCTGGTGCTCGTCGCTGCGGCGTGTCGCACCGCGCGCGTCGTCGACGAGGAGCGCTTCGAGTTCCGCGCGGCGGCGATGGGCACCGAGTTCCGCATCGTGCTGTTCGCAACGACGCGGGCGCACGCCGAGCGCGCCGCCTTCGCCGCGTTGGATCGCGTGCGCGCGCTCGACCGTTCGCTCAGCGACTACGACGCGGAGAGCGAGCTCTCGCGACTGTCGCGCGCGTCGGACGAAGCAGCTCCGACACCGTGGATCGACGCGTCGCCGGACCTCGTTCGCGTGCTGTCCCACGCGCAGGGCGTCGCCGCGGACGCGGACGGTGCGTTCGACGTCACGGTCGGTCCGTACGCGCGGCTGTGGAGGCGCGCGCGTCGGCAAGGCGACGCGCCCGACGCGGCCGCGTTGCGCGCCGTCGACGAGCGTGTCGGGTTTCGGAAGTTGGAGGTCGACGACGCGCGTGCACGCGTCCGGCTTCTGGCGCGCGGCATGCGGCTCGACCTCGGCGGGATCGCGAAGGGGGACGCGGTCGACCAGGCGCTGCGCGTTCTGCGCGCGCACGGCGTCGAGCGCGCGCTGGTCGACGGGGGTGGCGATCTTGCCGTCGGCGCGCCACCGCCGGGGAAGCGCGGGTGGGGGATCGAACTCGCCGACTATGGGAATGGCGCGCGCGAGCGGCTGGTGCTCGCCGACGCGGCGGTGGCGACGTCGGGCGATCTCGAGCGCTTCGTGATCGTCGCGGGCGAGCGGCGCTCGCACCTGATCGATCCGCGCGACGGCGAGGCGCTGCGCGAGCGGCGCCTGGTGACCGTGATCGCGTCGTCATGCATCGAGGCGGACGCGCTCGCGTCGGCGTTCAGCGTCGCGGTCGATCGCGATGCGCTGCTGCGCGTGCGTCGCGTGTCCGACGCGCGCATCGACGTTCGGATGGTCACGCTCGCCGGCGACGAGCGGCGGGTGTGGCGCACGTTCGAGTGAGGGCGCGAAATTCTGCGCCGGCTCGGTTCGCGCTCCCGATAGACTGCCCGTTCTCGATCCCTGGCCCCTCTCTTCGGTCCCAAACATGAAGCGCACCCCCCTCACCCGACGCGAGCTCCTTCGTTCCAGTGGCGCGGCGACCGCGGCCGCGACGATCCTCGCGCGCCCCGCGAGCGCGCGCCGTGCACCGGGAGAGAACGACGTGCTGCGCGTCGGACTCGTCGGTTGCGGCGGTCGAGGTACGGGCGCCGCGGCGAACGCGCTGCGCGCGGATCCGGATGTGAAGCTCGTCGCTCTCGGGGACGTGTTTCAGGACCACCTCGACAACTGCCTCCTGACGCTGAGTGAGGTCGAGGACATCGCGGGGCAGGTCGCCGTCGACGAGGAGCACCGCTTCGTCGGCTGGGACGCGTACCTTCGCGTCATCGAGACGTGCGATGTCGTGCTGTTCGCGACCTCGCCGCACTTCCGTCCGTTGCACCTGGCCGCGTGCGTCGACGCGGGCAAGCACGCGTTCGTTGAGAAACCGGTCGCGACCGACGCGCCGGGCGTGCGCTCGATCTCCGCGACTTGCGAGCGCGCGAAGGCGAAGGGGCTCTCGATCGTGTCCGGCCTCTGCTATCGCTACCAGCACGCGAAGCGCGAGACCATGCGCCGCGTTCACGACGGAGCGATCGGCGAGATCACGGCGCTCCAAACGACGTACAACGCGACGGGACTCTGGATGCGCGCGCGCAAGCCGGAGTGGACCGAGATGGAGTACCAGATGCGCAACTGGCTCTACTTCACGTGGCTCTCCGGTGACCACATCGCCGAGCAGCACATCCACAGCCTCGACAAGCTCGCGTGGGTGATGAACGGTTACCCCGTGAAGTGCACGTCGAGCGGCGGCCGCATCGTTCGCACAGGCGCCGAGTACGGCAACGTCTACGACCACTTCAACAACGTGTTCGAGTGGGAGAGCGGCGTGCGCGGCTTCAGCTCCTGCCGCCAGTGGAACGGCGCGAGCACGGACGTCTCGGACCATGTCTTCGGCACGCGCGGACGCGCGAACATCCAAGGGCACCGAATCGACGCCGGGCCGTGGTCTTGGCGCTACGAGAGCGACGCGCCGGACGACATGTACCAGAACGAGCATGACGAGTTCTTCGCGTCCATCCGCAAAGGCGAGCCGATCAACAACGGCGAGTACATGTGCGCCAGCACGATGATGGCGATCATGGGGCGCATGTCCGCCTACACTGGCCAGACGATCTCGTGGGAGCAAGCGTGGAACTCGACCGAGGACCTCACGCCACCCGCGTACGCGTGGGGCGATGCGCCCGTGGTCGTCGTCGCGCAACCCGGCGTCACGAAGTTCGCGTAGCGGCGGCGCCAACGATCGCCGTCGCCCGCCGTTAAGAAGGCGCGTCGACGCGGGGATTCACCGCTCCGGCCTGGCTAGACTCACCCGCATGTCCAACGCGCCCCTCCTCCGCCAACCGTTGCCCGTGCGCATCGGCCGCCGGCTCTTCGCGTGGGTCACGCTCGGCGTCGCCGCGAGCGTCGCCGCCAGCTGCGCCGCGGACGAAGGCGCAGCGCGGAAGCCGAACATCGTCGTCTTCGTGCTCGACACGATGCGCGCGGACTACTTCTCGTTCCACGGACACGAGCGCGAGCTGGCGCCGAACCTCGCGCGCCTCGCCGCGGAGTCCGCCGTGTTCGAGGACGCCTGCTCGGTGTCGTCGTGGACCGCGCCGGCGACCGCGTCGCTACTTACCGGCGTGTATCCGGATCGGCACGGCGTGACGCGTGGATTCCTGGTGCAGATCAAGGCGGCCGCAGACAAGGCCGGCGCAGGCGGCGCCGCGACCGAGGAGATCAAGCTCACGCGGCTCAGCCAGAAGACCAAGACGCTGCCCGAGGTTCTCGGCGCGCGCGGCTACTCGACGTTCGGCTTCGCGACCAACATCAACATCGGACCCGAGATCGGGTTCGATCGTGGCTTCGGCACGTTCGAGCGCAGCGACGACCTGCCCGCCGAGCAGGTCTTCGAGCGCATCAAGGGTTGGAAGCCCGCGCTCGAGTCGGGCGACCCGTACCTGCTCTACATCCACCTGAACGACGTCCACAAGCCGTACCAGCGTCGCGATCCCTGGTATACCGCGCGCGGCGGCGTGCCCGAGGCCGAGCACTACGAGAGCGAGGTCGGCTACATGGACGAGTGGATCGGGCGCGTGCTCGCGGAGCTCGATCCGGATGACGACACGCTGATCGCGGTCGTCTCCGACCACGGTGAGGAGTTCATGGAGCACGGCAACATCGGGCACCACATGAGCCTGCATCCGGAGGTGAACCGGATGGTCATGATGTTGAAGGGGCCCGGGCTCGGGATCCGACCGGCGCAGCATCGCGCGCCGGTCAGCGGCATCGACTTCGCGCCGACGTTGCTCGACCTGATCGGTATGCCGGCGGCCGCGGATGCCGTCGACGGGATCTCACTCGCGCCGATCCTGCGCGCCGCCGCGGATGCGAACGCGTTGGAGGCCGAGCTCGAGGCCCGGCCGCGCATCGCGCACCGCCGCGGTCCGGACGACTTCAACATGTACGCCGTGATCGCGCGCGGCTGGAAGTACATCCAGTCTCCGCGCGGCCGTGCGCTTTTCGACATGACGAGCGATCCGGGCGAGCACGACAACGTCATCGACGCGCACACCGAGCGTCGCAACGCGCTGATGAGAGAGCTCGACGTCTACCGCGCGCGGGACTACGACCCCGGCACCGACGGGGACGAGGACGTGCCGTGGGACCCGGACCTCGTCGAGACGCTCCAGAACCTGGGCTACGTCGAAGTCAGCGATCCGAACGCGGGCAACTAGCCTGGCCGGGCCAGGAGACCTCTGAACGGACTGCCTAGCCCGGATCATTCATGAGCCCTCACCGAGATCGACGCAGCGGCACGCCATATCAACGCTTCCCTTCCTCACCGGGTTCGACGACCCGTCAAGGTTGCCTCCACGCGCTTCGGTCGCGAAGCGCTGATCTGACGCACATCTGCGTCGATCGGCAAAGCCTCATGAATAACCCGGGCTAGCGCTCGGCGCGAAAGGCGAGGCGCGGCTCGTCGCCCTCGAGGAAGCGCAGCCCATCGCCGTCGAGCTCGACGCGATTGGCCTTTGCGATGAGGTCGAGCAGTCGCTGCTCCTGTCGCATCGCGTCGGCGGGGCCCGCCATTCGCGTCGTCGCGATGCGGTGCGCGCGGAAGTGCTCGACGTCGGCGTCGTAGCTGCCGAAGTACTGGTTCACGCCGCCGAACCCGTAGATGCGTTTGCCCGCCTCGAGGTGCAACGTGACCTCGAGTCCGGGGATGGCCGCCTCTCCCTCGATCGACGCGAGAATCCACTTCGCTTCGCGGATGCGCTCCCACTCGCCCGACTCGGCCGTGGACGCGTTGGACCGACAGCCCGCAAGCGGGCAGAGGGCGAGCAGTGCGACGAGCAACAGGTGAGCGATGCGGGGCGTGGCCGTCATTCGCGCAGTCTAGCAGGCCGTGGCGAAACGCACGACATCCTCGAAGGGCGCTGAATTCGCGCTGCCCGCGTCGCGCCTCCTCCGAGGTTCCAGCGAGTACGCGTCGTCAGCGCGCCTTGCCAGCACGAATTCATCCCCCTTCGACGACGCCGTGAGTTTCACCACGGCCTGCTAGCCCGGATCATTCATGACGCTTCACCGAGATCGACACAGCTACGCGCCATATCAGCACTTCCCTCCCTCACCGGGTTCGACGACCCGTCCAGGTCGCCTGCACGCGCTTCGGTCGCGAAGCGCTGATCTGACGCGCATCTGCGTCGATCTCGGCAAAGCCTCATGAATAACCCGGGCTAGTCCTCGCGCCGCGTCCCGAGAGTCTTCAGCGCTTCGTCGAGCTCGTAGACGAAGCGCGCGAGGTCCTCCGCGCTCACAACCAGCGGCGGCTTGATCTTCAGCACGTTGTGCAGCGGTCCGTCGGTGCTGATCAGGATGCCGCGCGACTTCAGCCGCTCGCACACCGCGTGCGCCTCGTCGACCGCGGGCGCGAGCGTCCGCCGATCGCGAACGAGCTCGACGCCGAGGAACAGTCCCGCTCCGCGCACGTCGCCGATCAGCGGGTGAATCGCTTGGAGTGCGCGCAGGTCGGCCAGCGTGCGCGCGCCGACGCGCGCCGCGTGCTCCTGGAGCCGCTCGTCCTCGATGACATCGAGCACCGCCATGCCGATCGCGCACGACACGGGGTTGCCGCCGAACGTGTTGAAGTACTCCATCCCGTTCGCGAAGGCGTCCGCGATCGCGCGCGTCGTGACCACCGCGGCGAGGGGATGTCCGTTGCCGATCGGCTTGCCAAGCGTGACGATGTCGGGGACGACGTCGTGGCGCTCGAAACCCCACATGTGCGAGCCGACGCGCCCGAAACCGACCTGCACCTCGTCGGCGACGCACACGCCGCCCGCGGCGCGGGCGTGTTCGTATGCGGCGCGCAGGTATCCGGGCGGCGGCTCGATCTGACCGCCGCAGCCCATGAGCGACTCGGCGAAGAACGCGGCCAGGCGTTCACCCGCGGGAAGCGTCAAGAGCGTCGCGCCCAGCCGCTCGGCGAAGTACGCGCCGGGGTCGTCCCTCGCGGTCTCCGGCGCGCGGTACGTGTCGGGGGCGGGGGCCTGGAGCACGTGCGCCGGACGCCCCGCGCCGCCCGCGCCGTCGTATTTATAAGGAGAGAGGTCGATCAGCGCCGAGAGCGCGCCGTGGTACGCACCGTCGAGCACCAGCACCGCGCGCCCGCCCGTGGCTGCGCGCGCGAGGCGCAGGGCGAGATCGTTCGCCTCGCTACCGGAGCACACGAAGAAGCAGACCTCGAGTGGGTCGGGAAACGTCCCCGCGAGGCGCTCGGCGTAGCGCACGAGGTTCGCGTGCACGTAGCGCGTGTTCGTGTTGAGCACGGCCATCTGACGCGCGCCCGCTTCGACGACGTGCGGGTGGCAGTGCCCAACGTGGCAAACGTTGTTGACGAGGTCGAGGTAGCGGCGTCCCTCGACGTCGATCAAGTACGCGCCCTCACCGCGCACGATGTCGAGCGGCTCGTCGTAGGAGAGGCTCAGCGCGCTCGACAGGTGACGCGCGCGCAGCCGCAGCTTCTCTTCCGTGTTCATTGGGGCGCTCCGTCCGTGCTAGCCAGCGTGTCGACGAGCGCCTCGCGCCCGCCGCGGTCGAACCACTCCAGCAACCTCCACGCGTGCGGCTCGGTGACCGAGAGGTAGGCGTTCGACGGAGCGCGTGTGCGTTCGCGGGCGGAGTGCACGACGCTGACGGCGAGCCGTGTCTCGACGAGCGCGGCGAGGACGCCGCGTTCGTCGAGCGTGAGCCCCGCTTCTTCGGACCATCCCGAGACGAGCGCCCGCGCGACCGGGAGCGGATCCTCGCGCGCGAGCATCGCGTACGCGCAGGCGATCGCGGGCTCGCACACGAGCGGGTTCCGCAGCGCGTCGCCGAAGTCTGTCAGTCCCGCGAGGCACAGGTCGTCGTCCTCGCCCGTGATCAACACGTTGTGGTCGTTCGCGTCGTTGTGGATGACGCCGCGCGGCAGCGCGGCGAGGCGCGGCTCGAACTCGACGCGAAAGCGTTCGAGGCACGCGGTCGCGAGCGCGCGATGCTCGGACGCGCGAACGTGACCGACGTCCGCGAGGGCCGCGGGCGCGCGCGTCAGGTCCCATGTCGCCCCGCGATCGGGCGCCGGCGTCGCGACGTCGCGCAACACGACGCTCATCCGACCGAGGAAACGACCGAGCTCCGCGAAGAGCGATTCCGGCGGACGCTCGCACTCCGCCAGCGGGCGACCTTCGATCCAGGTGTGGAGGCGCACGAGCCGCACACCAGCGGAGTCGGGCAGCTCGCTCCAATCGCGTCCGTCCGCGTCGAGCACGACGCGCGGCGCGGCGAGTCCGGACGTTGCCATGCGAGCGAGCAGGCTGTGTTGGAACGCGACCGCCGCGTCCAACTCGCCCGTGTGCGCGACGCGCAGGATGAAGCGGCGTCCGTCCGCCGCGTCGATGCGGAAGTTCGTGTCGGCGTAGCTCGGCAGCGGGCTGGCGCGACCCGCGAGACCATAGCGCGCGGCGACGAGGGACTCGGCCCGTTCGGTGGAGAGCGTGGTCCTCATCCCGAGCCATGATGCGAGCGGCCGACCGGATTGCCAGGGCGTTTGGTTGGGTTGCGTGTGAACGGACCGACGCTCTGTATCGTCCTGAACTGACTGCCCAAGTGTTGCTCGAGCACTGCGCCGGACGCGTATTCCGCGCTCAGCCTGCTCTCATCCCGCGGCGCCGCCGACGACCGAATCCCCGATGCGAGACGTCGGGTGAATGCTCCGCCACCCCCAATCCTGGCGCCACCGGAGCAGCTCGGCCGGACTCAGTCGCCGATGAACGAACCCCAGCATCTTCGCCGGAGTTTGATCCTCGTCGTCCGCGTTGAAGCGCCGCCGGACGAAGTTCCGGTACGCCATGTGCACCTGCAGTCCGAGATCCAGGTAGCGACGCGCCTTCGACACGAGCCACGAGTCGCGCCGCAGCCGACCGAGCAGGTCCCGCATCATCGCCTCGGTGTGGTTGATCGGAAACAGAGGGTTCCAGGTCAGGCGAGCGAGTTTGCTGTTCGTC
>JAJDEV010000036.1 GCA_029259605.1 Planctomycetota bacterium
TGCGTCAGATCAGCGCTTCGCGACCGAAGCGCGTGGAGGCGACCTTGACGGGTCGTCGAACCCGGTGAGGAAGGGAAGCGTTGATATGGCGCGCAGCTGCGTCGATCTCGGTGAAGGCTCATGAATGATCCGGGCTAGCTCTCAGAGTCCCGGGAAGTTCCACGTCGTGTGGAATGCGGCCATCGTGTGGCAGTCGTCGAGCGTCGCGAGCAAGGGGTCGTAGAGCTTTCTGAACTCGCGCTTCCCGAACTTCTTCCAAAGCATCTGAACGAGCGCGTCGAAGTTGCACGCGTTGTAGTGTTGGAGCTGCGCGTTCGGCGGAATCGGGTCGGGAGCATACACCGTGCAGAACATCGGTTGCGTGCGGACGAGCACGGCGAGGGCCGACTTCCAGGGCTCTTCGTTCGCGTTGACATCGAGGCGCGCGAAGGCGAGCTCGGCGAAGAGGAAGTAGAAGCCGGTCGAAGGCTGGCACGCCCAGGCCGTGGTGTCCTTGGCCGTGACCTCGATCCGTAGCTCGCCACACGCGAAACGCTCGAACGCTTGGTCGAACGCGGCCTTGTCGAACGCCGCGCCCGCGCCGTAGTGCTTCTCGACCACGCTCTGGAACAGCTCCGCGACGTAGTCGAGGTAGCCCGCCGAGACCGACGTCGACGGAGTGTACGCGCCGGCGCCCGTGAGCTCTGGATCGGCGGTGTACGTCTTCGCCCGCTCCGTCAGACGCTCCAACAACTTCGACGCGACATAGTCGATCGCGTTCTTGCGATAGTCGTATTCGTAGCAGTCGTCGGGGTCGACGCACAGGACGCGGTGGTGGAACAACCGGTAGTGTGTCTCGGAGTCGAGGTCGGCGAAGAACTTCTGCGCGACACCGATCGGATCGGTCTTCGCGTCGAGCTCGTCCCACAGCGCTTCGTAGTACGCGTCCGCGTCGAGAAACTCGTCCGTGACGTCCGCGTCGGTCACAGTCGTCGTCAGCGCCGCCGCTGGATCGGACAGGCAAACGTCGCCGGGACCACCGAGGATCGGCGCGGGGGCGAAAGTCGAGGATACGGGTGTGGAGACGACGGCGCGGAGCGAGCGCTGCACGAGCACCTCGATCGAATCCGCGCGGCGACGGCGCGGAAGCGCGGGTTCGGGCAGGTCGAGCCCTTCGGGTTGCGGTGCCGCCGAACCGGGCGCCTTGAAGACCTTGTACCGCGCGAAGCGTTCCTCGCTCGACGCGACGAGCTTGAGCAGCTCCTGGGGTTCGCCGCGCGCGATGAGCGTCACGAAGCTCGCCGTCGACGACGGACTGCGATGCACGTGCACGACGTTGGGCGGGAGGACAACGTCCTCCCACTCGGCCCTGCCCGGTAAGCGCGTGGAGATGCCCGCTTGCGCCTCGATCCCGACGATGTCGCCCCGCGACGGGCTGAAGACGAAGAAGGTCTCGGTCCCATCGTCGATGTGGGGGAGCAGCAAGCGCCGATAGACCATCCCGTTCTTGATGATCATCGGACTAGGCCTTCGACACGACGGCGAGGTACTCGACGAGGACGCTCTTGCCGTCGATCACGGTCGGCGTGAAGAGGTCCTGGTACACGAGCTTGCTGCCCGGCTTGCGTTGGCGGAACAGAAACGCGAACCCGAAGCTGTCGGTGCCGGTCGGAGTCGGCTCCCACCCGCCCCCCACGTAGTCGTGGTTCTTGAACTTCGCGTCCGTGCTGATCGTCCAGTTCGACGGGACCTCCTTGCCGACGAGCGCGAGCAAGAGCTTGGCGCAGTCCTTCTCGGTCTTGCCGCCGATCGCGATGCTCTTGGTCTCGATCTTCAGGAAGTGCGCGAGCGCGGACGTCGGACGAAACGCGCCGTGCTTGCTGAGAGTCGTTCCGCTCTTGTCCGCGATCGTGACCGCGCTTCCGTCTCCGGCGACGTGCACGATGATCTGTACCTTTGCATTGACCATGACCACCACCTCCTGGTGCTTTCTTAGGGTTCGAGGCTGCGGACGAGCCGCAGCCCCATGTACGGTCGCGCCCAACTCGGCCCCATGCCGACGAAGCCGCCGGCGAGCATGCGGACGTGGGACGCGCGTGCGGCCCACGAGCCTCCGAAGCGACAGCGTGCGCGCAAGTCGGGCTCGGAAGCGGCGCCCCCGCCGATGTCCGTGACGGCGACGCTCTCGCTCAACTCGGAGACGTTCCCGAACATGTGGTACAGCCCTTCGGGCGTGCGCGCCTCCGGATGGCTGTCCACGGGCGATGCGCTCGCGAGGTAGAGCTCCCAGTTCTCGCGTTCGCTGTCGGCGATGCGCTGCGGGTGATGCACGTTGCCGAGAAGCGGCGCGTCGACGTCGGTCGTTACATAGGGAAGCGCGCGTCCTTCGAGTCCTCCCGCCATGCGACAGAACTCCGCGGCGGTCGGCAGGCGCGCGCCCATCCAACGCGCGAACTCCTCGGCGTCGGGGAACGGAATCCAGGTGACCGGGTAGTTGCCGTAGCGCGCGAGGAACTCGGCGTCGTCCTCGATGAACGTCCGGTGCTCCGGCCGCGCGTGCCCCGTGGCCTCGAGGAACGCCCAGTACTGCGCGTTGGTGGCTTCGAAGGGCGACACGACGAACGCGTCGAGGTGAACCGTGCGGCCGTCGAGCGTCCGTCCCGGCGTGAGGTTCTGGTCGGTGGGGAAGGTGTAGTCGCACGCTTCGAAGCGCACCCAGTCGGCGGGCGGATCGACGGTGACCGCGCGGCGCACGGCTTCGATGCGGACCGGAAGCAACGATGACTCGCTCACTACGGAGAACTCGGTGAAGCCGCCCTGTGTGAACTCGACCGTCACGCGATAGACCCCGTTGTCGAGTGCGTAATGCTCGAGCGGCGTCGAGCCGAGGGTCTCGCGCGCACCGACGCTGCTGTCGAACGGGTCGACGACGCGCAGGTGGACCAGCGCGCCGATGGGGGCCGCCGACTCATCCGTCGCGAACACGGACAGCTCGGTCTTCTCGATGCCCGCGCGCGATCGGAAGCGCTCGTCCTCGGGGAACAGCAACGACCCGCGCCAGAAGGTCACGATGGATTCGCGTTCGAGTCGACTGCGCTGCTCGGGTCGGAGTTCGTCGGCGGCCAAGCCCCGTAGCGCGGCGTTGGCTTTCGCCCACATGCGCTCGCGCAGGCGCGCGAATGCGTCGTGCAGCTCGCGCACTTCGTCCTGTTCGGCACCGAGGGCTTCGAGTCGGTCGAGCCCGCCGCGCAAGTCGAGCAGGGTTTCGAACGGTAGCTCGCCGAACGGCGACGCGGCGAGCGTGCTGCGAATCGGCTCGAGCTGCGTGTCGATCTGCGCCGAACGGTTCGCGCGCCGGTTCCAGAGCAGCATGAGCGTCGCCGTCAGCGCGACGATTCCGATGCCGACCAGGACCCCGCGATTGCGCCGCGCGCAGCGCGACGCGCGCTGCCTGAGCGTCGGCGGCACGTCGTCGATCGCCAGGCCGTCCAGGAACTTCTGCGCCTGCGTGCGGAGCTGACCCGCGGTCTGGTGACGATCGCCCGGCTCCTTCGACATCGCCTTGGCGCAGATGATCGCGAGGTCGCGCGGGACACGCGCGTTGAGCCGCCGAATCACGGGCGGGTCCTTCTCCTCGATCTCGCGCAGGATCCCGTCGCGCGTGTCACCGAGGAACGGCGGGCGCAGGGTCAGGAGCTCGAAGAGCACGACGCCGAGCGAATAGACGTCGGTGCGCTGGTCGATGTGCGAGCGGCTCGCGCGCACCTGTTCGGGGCTCAGGTAGGGAACCGTGCCGCGCACGATGCCGCTCTGCGAGTCACCCGCCTCGGCCTCGTTGCGCGCGAGTCCGAAGTCGACCAAGCGCACGCGTCCCGCGCTGTCGAGCAGCAGGTTGCCCGGCTTGATGTCGCGGTGGATGACGCCGTTCTCGTGCGCGTACTGAATCGCGTCCGCCGCCTCGACGATGATCTGCGCAACGCGCCGAAAATAGGTGTTCTCGCGGCTGTCCGGCAGATGCGAGGAGCCCGACTGCGGAGCGAGGTGATCGATCAGGCGCGTGATCTCCGCCTTCAGGGTCGTGCCCTTCACGTACTCCATCGCGAAGTAGCTGACGCCGCCCTCGCGTCCGACCGAGTAGATCTTGACGATCCCCGGGTGCGTGAGCTTGCCCCCCGAGCGCGCCTCGCGTTCGAACGCTTCGCACTGCCGCTCGCTCTGTCCGAGCATGGCCTTCGCGATCTTCACGGCGACTGTGCGTTGGAGCGACGGCTGCCACGCGCGATACACGACGCCCATTCCGCCTTCGCCGATCTTCTCGAGCAGCTCGAACTCGCCGAGCTTCTGCAGCGCGGGTGCGTGGAGTCCGCGCACGTCCGCGGGTGTCGGGGGTTCGATGAAGTCTTCCGGTGCGCCCGCGCGCAGCATGCCCAAGACCTCGTCGCGCAGCTCTTCGTCTTCGCCCGCCCGTTCACGAACGAAAGCCTCGCGCTCCGCGTCGGGGCGCTCGAGCGCTTCGGCAAACACGCGCTCCATCTCGCTCCAGCTCTTCATTGCATGTGGGCGAAGAGCCAGGTGCGCGTCGTGGACCAGTTGCGTTCGAACGTGCGCTTGGACAGGCCGAGCTGCTTCGCGCACTCGGTGACGTCGAGTCCACCGAAGAAGCGCAGCTCGACGGCGCGCGCCATGGTCGGGTTGCGCTGCTCGAGCAGGGAGAGCGCTTCGTCGAGCGCGACGATGTCGATCGCGCGATCCTCGTAGGCGACCAGCACTCCATCGAGTTCGACCTTGCGCTCTCGCGGCGGACGCTTGTCGCGATTGCGGCCGCGCGCGTGATCGATCAGCACGTGCCGCATCGCGCGCGCGGCGAGCGCGAAGAAGTAGCTGTGATCGACCCAGCTGCTCTCGGGGCCGCCGGCGAGGCGCAGGTACGCCTCGTGCACGAGCGCCGTCGGTTGGAGCGTGTGCCCGGCCGGCTGACCTTGCATCAGGCGCGCCGCGGCTTCGTGCAGCTCCCCGTAGAGGCGTGCCAGGTGTGCGTCGTTGTTCCGGTTCGAATCCGTGGGCATGGTTCCCGCCGTGTGCGGGAACGATACCGCAGAGTGCCGGGCGCCAAGAAACCCGCGAAAGATGCGCCCCCGCGTGGCGCCCTCGGACAGGCGTGCGCGTAGGACACCGCATTGTCGCGGGACCGCGCCGGACGGGCGCCCGATTCAGTTCGGCTCGGTGAGCCGCAGGAACTGATCGCCGGGCACGTTCTCCAGCACCGTCGTCCGTCCCGTCGGCCAGCGCACTTCGAGCTTCGGAACGACCGCGTCGAGCCCGAGTCCGAAGTGGATGCGAAGCTCGCTCTGACTCAGGTACGACTGCCCGGTGAAGAGCTCGCGCACGACCGAACGGTCCGCGAAGTGAGCGGTGACGCGCGTGCCGATCGCGTCGCGGTTGCTGACGGTTCCGGTGAGCTGGATCGACAGCCAGTGGCGTCCCTCGCGCGGCGTCTCGTTGATCAACAGGTCGGGGCGTTCGTGCAGGTTCGCGACGAGCGCGTCGAGGTCGCCGTCGTTGTCGACGTCCGCGATCGCGAGTCCGCGGCTGACCTTGCGAATCGCGAGGCCGGGCCCGGCCTGTTCGCCGATGCTGCGGAAGCCCGTGTTGTCCAGGTTCTCGTAGAGCAGGTTCGGTTGCTCGTACCCGACGAGCACCTCGCGGAACATCTCGACGTTGTCCAGGAAGTGCCCGTTCGCGATGAGCACGTCGAGGTCCTTGTCCAGGTCGGCGTCGAAGAACGCGGTACCCCACGCGAGCAACGGGTCGGACGGTTCGCCCGTTCCGTTCTCGCGCTCGACGTCGCGGAAGAAGCTCGACCCCTGGTTCGCGTAGAAGCCGTTGCGCTGGTCCTCGAAGTACGTGATCGACACGTCGAGCGACAGGTTGCCGTCGAAGTCGCCCGCGACGATGCCCATGCCGGACTGCACCCTGCCGTCGTTCGACACGCCGAGCCCCGCCTCGAGTCCGCGCTCGCGAAAGTGCCCGGTCCCGTCGTTCTCGTAGTAGAGGTTCGGCGTCTGGTCGCAGGCGACGACGATGTCGGAGTCCCCGTCGTTGTCGTAGTCCGCGAAGGCGACGCCGAGCGTGCGGCCCTTCTCCGTGATTCCCCACGCCTCGCTCACGTCCTCGAACGTGCCGTCGCCGCGGTTCCTGTAGAGGTGGTCGGGGAGCGCGAAGTAATTCGTCGGGTTGCAATAGCGCCGCGCCGCGCCTTGCCCGTCGCGCCGCGGCCACTTGCACGGCTTGTTGTTCTCGAGTGTGTGGTCGAGGCAGTAGCCGACGTAGAGATCGACGAACCCGTCGCGATCGACGTCGCAGAACGCGGCAGACGACACGAGCCCGTCGTGCCCGAGGACGCCGGCGTCGGCGGCGACGTCGACGAACGTCCCGTCTCCTTCGTTGCGATACAGCGCGTTGTCGGCGCCGAAGTTCGTGACGAAGAGATCGACGTCGCCGTCGTTGTCGTAGTCCGCTCCGCAGACGCCCATGCCGAAGCGCGGATCGCCGAGTCCGGACGCCGCGGTCGCGTCCGTGAAGTTCCCGGTCCCGTCGTTCAGGTAGAAGGCGTTGACCGGCGCCGGATCCTGCTCGGCCGCGAGCTGCTTGCCGTTCAGCAGGTAGATGTCCTGGTCGCCGTCCTGGTCGGCGTCGAAGAAGATCGCGCCGACGCCCATCTGCTCGGCGTAGAACTTGGCCTCGCTCTTGCCGTTGTCGTGCCGGAAACGAATCCCCGCCGCGTCGGTGCGGTCGACGAAGCGGATGGGGGACGCGGGGGCGGACTCCTCACGGCACGCGCCGAGTAGGAACACGGCGACACCGAGAACGGGCAGAACAGGTTGGGGCGCTTTCATATCGCGCCGCCGAGTCTAGCGCTATGCGCGCGCTTCTCGCGACCGCGGACGCCGTTCCCGGGGCTGCGCGGCTCGATTCGACGCGTTCGGCGTGCGAAACGATTGCCGACGAGCGCCGTGCGGCGGCGCGCGCTTGTCGGATTCGAGCTACGCGCATCCGCGTGCTTCGACGGCACCCGAGCTACGCCCTTCGCCACACGAGGATCGCCGATTCGGTGGCAATCGGTCGCGCGCCCCGACGGATACGTTTGGTGCGTGAAGTCGAGCGACGCGAATCGCGCGTTGCCGAGCCCACGGGACTCTCGAACCGCATGTCGAATCGCACCTTGCTCCGCCGCACTCTCCGCCTTGGCGCATCGCTCTATCTGGCGCTGCTAGCGACCTCCACGCCCTCCTGGGCGCAGGGGTGAGTGCTCGCACGTCAGAACGCGCCCGGGATTGGCGCGTCCGGATATCTGCCCGAGGGAGGGTGGGAGAGCAACGTCAGCTTCCGCTACCAGTTCTCCGACCGCCATTTCCGCGGTCGCGAGGAGGAGAAGAACCGTCAGGAGGAAGACTCGCAGGTCGAGAACCGCGTCTTCCTCTACGACCTCGGCCTGACCTACGGGCTCACGCCGCGCACGAGCCTCTCGCTCTCGGTGCCGTTCATGTTCGCGACGCGGTCTTCGTTGAACCGCGACTTCGACGAGCGTGACAAGCGGACGACCACCGGGATGGGGGACATCACGCTGACCGCGCGGCATTGGATGCTCGACCCCGAGAAGAACCAGGATCAGAACATCCAGCTCGGCTTCGGGATCAAGCTCCCGACCGGCGACCCGAACGCGAAGGTCGTTCGCAGGTCGATGGACTCGGGTGGCAACACGGTGTACGAGACGCGCAACGCGGACCAGTCGATTCAGCTCGGCGACGGCGGCTTCGGCTTCCTGGTCGACGTCTCCGCGTTCAAGAACATCGGGCAGTTCACGCCCTACTTCGCGGCCACGTACCTGTTCAACCCGCAGGAAGACAGCGGTGTCTTCACGCACCGCAGCCGTCCGGAAGAGTCGATCATGTCGATCGCGGACCAGTACACGGCGCGCGCCGGAACGCTTTGGACGCCGGCGGGTTCGACCGTGTCCTTCGGCCTCGGCGGCCGGATCGAAGGCGTCCCGGTCGAGGACCAGATCGGCGGCTCGAAGGGCTTCCGTCGTCCGGGCTACTCGATCGGCGTCGAGCCGAGCATCGGCTTCGCCGCCGGCAAGAGCAACTTCTCGATCAGCGTACCGATCGCCGTCCGCCGCGCCCGCCTGCGCAGCGTTCCGGACCGCGAGACACCCGGCCGCCACGGCGACGCGGCGTTTGCGGACTGGGCGCTGCTCATCGGCTGGTCGTACCGCTTCTGAGCGGACGTCCTCGGTGTCGCGCGCTTCACCGTGATTCCGTCGGGATCCAGGTCACTCCGTGAGTTCGTGCTCGATCGCGAAGCGGATCAGCTCGGACGTCGACGCGAGGTTGAGCTTCTTCAGGATGCGCGCGCGGTAGGTCGACGCGGTGCTCACGCTGATCTTGAGGTGCAGCGCGGCCTCCTTGAGGCCCTGGCCGCTGCCGAGAATGCGCAGGAGCTCGAACTCGCGGGTCGAGAGAGCGTCGATGCCCGTGCGGAAGCGCTTGGGTTGACGCAGTTGCTCGATGACCACCTGCGACATGCGCGGCGTGATGTAGACCTCACCGCGGCGGACCGCCGCGATCGCGTTGAGCAGCTCCTCGACGGCCGACGACTTGACGAGGAAGCCGTGTGCGCCCGCCTCGATCGCGCGGATCGCGTAGTGCGCGCTCTCGTGGATCGTCAGGACGAGCACGCGCACCGGTGACTTGGTACGCGCGATCTCTTCGAGCACGGGCAGCGCACCACCGCCGGGCATGTTGTAGTCGAGCACCAGCACGTCGGGGTGGTCCTCGCGGATGATGCGGATCGCGCCGCCGGTGTCCTGCGCCTGGGCCACGACCTCGAGCGTCGAATCGTCGCCCAGCACGCGCGCGAGCGCCTCGCGCACCATCGCATGGTCGTCGGCGATGGCGACGCGCATCAGCTTGTTCTCGTCGGTCAAGATTCGGAGTCCGTTATGGGGTCGCCGTCGATCGGAAGGACAGCGGTGACCGTCGTGCCGTCGTCGGGCGTCGACGCGATCTCGAATGTGCCGCCGAGGAGCTCGGCGCGCTCGCGCATTCCCAGCAGGCCGAGCCGTTCGGGGTCGGCGGATGCGGGATCGAAGCCGACGCCGAAGTCCTGGACCGACACGCACAGCGTGTCTCCGTCCTGCTGGACCCGGATGCCGACTTCGTCCGCGTTGGCGTGCCGCGTGACGTTGGTCAGCGATTCCTGGACGATGCGGTAGATGTTCTCGGCCACGCGTTCGTTCAATCCATCGTCCTCGAAGTCGAGGTCGATGTCGACCGGCACGCCGGTGCGGCGCTCGAATTCTTCGCCGCACGTGATCAGCGCGACCTTCAGTCCGAGGTCGTCGAGCGCGCTCGAGCGCAGCTTGGCCGAGATCTCGTGCATGCTGCGCAGCAGGTGCTCGGTGCCCTCGAGCGAGCGGTCGATCATCTCGTCCTTGGCCGCCAGGTCGTCGGACTTGCGCGCGCGCTTCAGGTCGATCGTGACGGACGTCGCGAGCTGACCGACCTCGTCGTGCAGGTCGCGCGCGAGGCTCTTGCGCTCGGTCTCCTGCGCGTCGAGCACGCGGCGTGAGAGGACGCGCGTGTGCTTCTCGGATGCCTCGAGCTCGCGCTCGCGCTGCTCGCGCACCGCACCGACGAACGCCAGGCGCCAGGCGACGCCGAACAGGATGATCGCGACCGCGCACGTGCCGAGGGCCAGGCGCTGGAACGTCGCGCGCGAGGCCGCGTACAGCTCGTCGGTCGGTACGAACAGGACGACCTTCAGGTCCTCGCCCGCGCGCGCGTCCGAATCGGCCAAACGACGCTTGAGCGGCGTCAGCGTTTGGAACGTGAACATGCCGTCGCGGTTCGTGAACGCGCCGGAGGGCGCGTCGCGGATCGCGTCCCACGCGGCCTGGTGATCCGCGGCGAACGTCGGCGGCTGATCGAACATGAAGCCCCACGAGCGCTCGCGCGTCGGACCCTCGAGGTAGTAGCCACCGCGGTTCAGGAGCCACGTTCGTCCCGGCGCCTGGGACGCGACGCTCGACAGCCGATCGAGCAGGTTCTGTCCGAGGTAGTTGAGCGTGAGGATCCCGTGCTTCGTTCCCGCGCGGTCGAAGACCGGTGTCGCGAGGCGCCACACCGGCTTCCACGGTTCCTGGATTCGGTCGCGCTCGAGGTTCAGGTCGAAGGGCGAAATGTAGATCTGGTCCTCTTCGAGGAACTGTGCGTTGCGGACGTAGTAGCGCTTCGCCTTCGACTGCAGCTCGTCGATGGGGACCGCGGCCGGCTGGCCCGCGTTGGCGTTCACGCGCAGCTCCTCGCTGCCGTCCTGCCCGATCAACCGGATCTGATCCACGCGGTTGCTGACCCGGCAGTAGCGCACGTACTCGCGCTCGATCAGCGCGCGCGCCGAAGGATCGTCGATGAAGTCCTTCAGCACGCTCTGGTCGGCGAAGTGCAGGAGAACGGCGGCGACCGACTCGAGCTCGCGGTCGATGATCTGACAATAGAGCTCGACCATGTCCGTGCCGCGCTGCCCGACGAGGTGCCGGTCGCGCGCGCGGTCGCGCGTGAAGACGAGCGTCATGCCGAGCGCCATGAACGCGAGCATCGGCAGGAACCGCGCCGGGATGCGCCGCAGAACCTCGCGCGATCCGTACGTCAGGTGCGTCGACGTCTTGCCCGGAGACTGGCCAGCCATCGCAGCAGGGTAGCGTTGGGAGCGCGCGGTCGCCCGTGCGCTCGTACGTTCGTCGTCAGCGGGCGACGGTCGGGGGCGGATTCGCGATCGCATCGTCGCCGGCGATGTGCGGCACGAGGACGCGCGACGACGGGCGATTCGCGTGACGCACGGAGAGATCGAGGCCGAGGACCGCGCTCCGCGCGCGCTCGTACGCGGCCGAACTCGAGCGCCGATCGACCGCGACCGCGTGCACCAGGTGCGGCCGCGATTCCGGATCGTGTGCCGGCAGCACGACGTCGCCCGGCGCGACGCTCGTGAAGCACCGGACGCCCTTGGACGACGCGCGTCGCAGCGCGTCCGGCCCGGGGGCGCGCTCGACGGTTCCCGCCTCGAACCAGGAGGCGTAGTGCACGGCCGCCGCGCGCTTCGGTCGCAGCGCGCCGATCCTGCGGCCGAGCGCGACGCGCAGCGCGATCTCCGCCGGGAACCGTCCGCACGCGAACTGGAACAGTTCGCCGAGCCCCTCGTCCCATCCGAGCCGTCCGTTGACCTCGATGAGCGCGAACGCGTCGCCATTCATCCGGAACTCGACCGAGTAGCCCGTGTCGGCCAGGCCGAGCGCACGCAGCGCGGCGGCGGTCGCCCGCTCGAGACGGATGAGCTCCGGCGCAGGGCGATCGGCGGGGAGCATGTACCCGTCGATGAAGAAGTCGGGCCCCGCGGCCGGCACCTGCTCGCACACCCCGAGCGAGCGCACGACACCCTTCGTCACGACGCCGTCGCACTCGAGCGGCGCGCCGGGAACGAAGCTCTCGATCAGGAAGTCCGCGAGCGGATCGCAGCCGAGTTCGGTCTTCACGGCGAGCCGCGCGAAGCGCGTGAGACGCTGCACGTCCTTCGAGCGCGGCAGGCCCGCGAGCAGCGCGGCGACGGCACCGTCGACCGCAGCCGGTGTTCGAACGAGCGTGACCAACCGTTGCCGCGACGAGGCGACGGCCTTGAGGACGACCGGCCAACCGAACCGGCGCGCGAAGGCACGCACGTCGTCGGCGGAACGCCCGAGCACGAACTGCGGCTGCGGCAAACCCGCGTCGCGCAACAGGACGCGGCACTGGTGCTTGTTCACCGTCGCGAGCGCGGCCTCCACGCTCGGACCGCGCAACCCGAACGCGCGCGCCGCGAGCGCGCCGAGCAACAGCGCCGGCTCCGACTGCGCGACGATCGCGTCGACCGGATGGCGCTCGAGATACGCCGCGAGCGCGTCCCATGCCTCCGCCGTCCGCTCCGGCGCAGGCAGCTCGAGCACATCCGCGAACACACCCGCGTCGCCCGGTCCCACACACGCATCCGCGAGAACCAACTGCACGCGAGCCAACCGGAGCCGCAACCGGTGCGGCGCGAGCAACGCACCGCGCGACTCGACCAGACCGGGATAAAGGACGAGGACTCGCTTCAAAGTGGAGTGGGGCGCCCGCGCGCGCAGGCCGCAAGGCTCGGGGGCGCATCCAGAGTACGCGTCTTCCCCGCGACTCCGCGCGCCAAAACGAGCCCCCGCATGTTCGGAGATCGCTCGAGGTCTTGGCGGCGTCTGAGTCGAGCGCCGCGGTCGAATCGCGTTCGCTCGGACGCGGGTTGAGGAACGGACCGCCATCGTGCAAGTTCAGGGCGAAGTGTCCGCGCACGAAATCGATCGCGTGACGGCCGAGCGCTCGCTCGGTGCGCTGTTGCAACTCGCGTACTCGGGCGAGAAGGCCGCGGCGTATGCCTATCGCGGGCACTGGAGGTCGTCGTCGGATGCGGCGGAGCGCGCGGGGATTCGTGCGATCGAGGAGGACGAGTGGCATCACCGACGCCTCGTCGGGGAGATGCTCGACGAGCTCGGGCTCGCTCCGGATCCGAAGCGCGAGCGGCGCGCGGCGGTGATCGGGCGCGTGCTCGGTGCGCTCTGCCATGTGTCCGGTTGGCTCGCGCCGATGGTCGGTGCGGGGAAGCTCGAGAGTCGGAACATCCACGAGTACGAGTCGGCCGCGCGATACGCCGTCGATTGCGGCCGCGGTGAGTGGCTCGATGCGCTGCTCACGATGGCCGAGGTCGAGTGGGACCACGAGCGCTTCTTCCGCTCGGCGGTCGAGACGCACTGGCTCGGGAAGCGGCTGTGCCTTTGGCCCGCTCCGCCCGCGCGCGAGAGCATCCGTGCGGCGTTCGAGCCGCTGGACGTCGTCGGCGCCGCCCTCGGTTGAGCCTCGCGAGAGCGGACGCCTCCGCCGGAGGCCGACCGCTGCGCGCCGGCGGGCGAGTTTTCGGAAGTCGCGTCACCCTGGCCCGCGGGCGCGTCGTCCGTGCATGCTGGAAGGGCCGCGCATGCGGTTTGCAACGTGACGATCGATCCTGAGGACCTCACTCCCGCGCGTCTGCGCGATCACCAGCGCTTCCTGTCGCGACTCGCGCGCGGGCTCGTTCGGGACGAGCACGCGGCGGACGACCTCGTGCAGGACGCATGGGTCGCGGCGCTTCGGCAGCCGGCCGTTGCGCCCGGCTTCCTCGCGCGTGTGCTCCGCAATCGCTCCGCCGATCAGTTCGCGGCGCGGAGTCGGCGCGCGCAACGTGAGGCCGACGTCGCGCGGGACGAAGCGGTCGAGGCGACGTCGCCGGCCGAGGAGCTCGAGATCCAGGCGCGCGTGCTCGCGGCGGTGAAGGAGCTCGCCGAGCCGGTGCAGAGCGCGATCTGGATGCGCTACTGGCGCGACCTCTCGCCACGGGACATCGCGCGTGAGACGGGCGTGGCGCTCGACACGGTGAAGTCCCGACTCGCGCGCGGCCGCGCGCTCCTGCGCGAGCGTCTCGATCGTGAGCTCGGAACCGACGGTCGCTCCGGATGCGCCGTGTTGCTGGCAGCCCTTCCGAACGAATCTCTCTCCGCGCTGCCACTCCCGGTTGGGGTTGGCGCCGCGGGTACCGCGATCTCTTTGTCGGGAGCTGTTTGGATGGGAACCACGGGCAAGGTCCTCTTGGCCTCGGCGGCGTGCGTCGGGGCCTTCTTCCTGTTGCGCGACGACGGACGCGACGCGCAACCGGATCCGCGCGTGGGCGGCGTCGTGAGCGACGCGTCGGAGCTCGCGTCGCCGGCCGCGGTCGCGCCGTCGACCGATACGAGTGCGCGCGTCGAGTTGGAGCGCGAGGCGGGCGCGGCGCCGCCGCGGGCGACGCCGACAGTTGCGCGAGCTCCCGCCGCGCTCGCGCCGCTCGGCGGTCGCGTCTTCGACGACGAGGCACAGCCGGTCGCGTCGGTGCGCGTCGTCCTGCGCGGCGGCGCGTCTTCGAACGGGCGCGGGATCTCGCCCACCGCAAGGACGGGCGCGGACGGGGCGTTCCGCTTCGCGGACAGCGACCGCGAAGCGCGCGGCGGGCGCTTCGAGGTCGACGATCCGGCTTGGGTCACGATCGGTGCCGCGCTGCCCGGTGGCGACGGCCGCGTCGTCGTCGTCGGTCGACCGTTCGCGCTCGCCGGCGTCGTCCTCGATGCGGCCGGCGATCGAGTGGACGGCGCGACGCTCGCGATCGAACTGCCGCGCGGCTTCCGCAGCCGGTTCCCGATCGTGCTCGACAACACGCTGGGCTACCGGCCGAACGCGACGTCGGGCGCGGACGGGCGCTTCGCCTTCGTCGGCGCGGCGCGCGTGCGCGGCGCACAGCTCGTGGCGTCGAAGGGCGGCTACGAGACGCGGCGCGTGCCGCTCGACGAGGTCGAGGCCGAGACGACGGTCGTGCTGCACCGTCTGGGCTTCGCGTCGGACGTCATCGACGGCCAGGTGGTCGACGCGTTCGGTCGCCCGGTCGAGGGCGCGAGCGTGTCCTTCGGCGGGGAGCGCACGTCGACCGACGACCTCGGGCTCTTCGTCCTGAAGCGCGCGTCGGAGCTCGGGGCGTACGAACGCTTGTCGACCGCGCTCGGTCGCGAGAGCCGCACGCTCGCCGCGCTCAAGCCGGGGTACCTGCCCGCGACGCTCGACGTCGAGCTGGACGAGCGCGGTCTTCCGCGCTGGCCGGACGGCGTGGTGCTCGTCCTCGACGGGACGCCGCTCGAGCTCGCGGGTCGCGTCGTCGAGCGCGACGGCGCGCCGGTCGCCGACGCGACGCTGTGGCTCGCCGACGTCACGCTCTTCTCGATGACGGAGGGGGGGCAGGCGACCGAGTCCCTGCTCGGCGGTTCGGACGCGCGCTATCCCGAGTTTCGCACGAACGCGAGCGGGGAGTTCGCGATCCAAGGCTTGCTCCCGCGCGATTACACCTTGGTCGCGATGCACCCCGAGACGTACGTGGTCGCGAGGACGGCGCCGATCGCGGCCGGCAGCACGAGCGTCGAGCTCGTGCTCGACGGCGACGCCACGCACGACGTCGTCGCGGGCCGCGTGCGCTCGGCGACCGGCGCGCCCGAGGTCGGCGCCACCGTGCTCGTCATGACCGACGCGAGCGCGATGCACTTCGAGGACGAGTTCGTGCGCACGTCGAACCTGATGATGAAGCGTGCGACCACGGACGAGCGCGGCCGCTTCCGCTTCGAGGACGTTCCGCAAGCGCACACGTACTTGCAGGTCATGGGCGACGAGATCGAGCCGCTGTCGTTCCCGCTCGAGGCCGCGTCGGAGCACGAGCTCGACGACCTCGAGCTCGACTGCGTGCGGCGCGTGCACGTCCGCCTGACGCTCGACGGGCCCGGCGTGGCGGACGAGTTCGCGATCCTCGACGACGGGGGCGCGCCCGTGGCGATGCGCGTGTACCAGGGCAAGCCCGGTCCGCCGACCTATCGCGCGCCGCTCTACGGGACGACGTCGGACACGCTCTCGGTCGCGGAGAACGGCCGCACGCTGGTCCTCTTCCGCGACGGCGTCGAGGTCGACCGGCGCACGATCCGGCTCTGGCCGGGTGAGGTCAACGAGCTCTGAGGCAGCGTCGTGCGTGGATCACTCGTCCCGCGCGGGCGCGGCGCCGCCGACCTTGCGCGCGGTCAGCGCATTCGCCCGCACGTCGTCGAGCGTGAGCCACGCCGGCTTGTAGTCGCCGGACAGGTAGCGCTCCTCGAGGTCCGCGCGGCGCGGCGAATCGGGCGACGTCGCGCTCCCGAACGGGTGCAGCGAGAACCCGCGCACGCGCTCGCCGAACTCGACCACCGCCACGTACGAGTTGCCGCCGACGCCGTAGCGCCGCCGTTGTCCTTCCTCGCGCGGCGCCCAGAAGGTGAACATCGGTCCGGCCCAGGACGGGCCGCCCGCGGCCGCGAGGCTCGGCGCGTCGTCGCGACCGCCGGGGGTGCCGCTCGAGTGCACGCGCTGGTGCCGGTTGAGCTCGCCCCACGGGACTTCGATGGTGTCCCAGCCGTCGCCGAGCTCGTCGCACGCGGCGCGCAACGCGTCGGTCAGCGGCCAGTCGCCCGCGAGCTCGCGGCGCGCGCGCGCTCCGAACAGGACGTATAGCGTCGTCGCCGTCGATTGGGGGGTGGCGACGTGGTTCCATGCGCGCAGGAGCTCGATCGCGCGCGCGAGCTCGTCGGCGCCTCCCGTGTCCGCAGCGCGCAGCGCGTCGTACTCAGCGAACAGCCGCGGCAGGTCGACGTCGGCGGTGACGAGCGTCGTGTCGTACGACAGCCGCGTCCATGCGTCGAAGTCGAACGTCTCGCGCGACTCGAGGATACGCCGCGCGTTCTTCGCGCGCGCCGAGTCGGGCTCGGGCGCCATGTACGCGGGGAAGTCCTCGGCCGCCGGGTTGCCCGCGCTCGTGGTCAGGAACGGCGTGGAGTTGCAGTTCTGCAGGTAGCCCGACGCCGGGTTCAAGAGCTGCGGGATCTCGTTCATCGAGTGGAAGCCGCGCCACTCGGTGCGCGGGTCGCGGCCCTCGACGGGCTGGCGCCAATCGAACGCCTCGTCGCGCACGGGAACGCACGCGTTGTAGACGTAGAAGATGTTCCCGTCGCGGTCGGCATAGAGGTAGTTGCCGAACAGCATGTCGAGCGGCTCGACCGCGCGGCGGAACGCGTCGAGCGAGTCGGCGCGCGTCATCGCGTACCACTGCGCGAGCCAACCGGGCGCGTCGAGCTTGGCGAGCTTGGCGGCGACCAGTCGCTCGCCGCTGGTCGCGACGAGCGGGCCGTGGTGCGTGCTCCGCATCGGAAGCTCGAGCGCGACGACCTCGTCACCGCGCTTGACGCGCACCGTCGCGCTCCACGCTCGCACCTCGCGCACGTCGTCGCCGTAGGCGTAGCCACGGCCGTCCTCGACAAGCGTCTCGACGTACGCGTCGGCGAGGTCGGCGGCGTTGTCGGTGCTCGCCCACCCGAGCTCCTCGTTGAACCCGACGTACGGCATCGGGAAGCCGAAGCGCCCGTAGCCCGTGAAGTTCCAGCCCTCGTCGGAGAGCACGTGCCCCTCGTACACCTGCGAAGGCCCGAAGAACGGCAGGTGCGGATTGATGAAGAGCAGCGCCGCGCCGGACGCGCTCCGCGCCGGACCCACGGCCCACGAGTTGGAACCGACCTCGTCGCGCGGGATGGCCGTGCCGTCGACCGCGACCTCGATGTCGAGTCCGGTGATGCGTCGGAACGCTCGGGCGTACGACGCGCGCGGCAGCCGCAGCGATCCGAGGAAGCCGCGCTGGTAATAGAGGTAGCGAATCAGCGCGAGCGGGTACCACGGCTCGAAGCGCTCGAGCAGGCGCAGCTCGGTGTCCGGGTGATCGCGCACGTAGTCGTTGAAGCCCGCCGCGAATCCGACGAGCAGCCGCCGCAGGCGCGCATCCGACGCATCGAACTCGTCCCGCGCCAGGCGCGGGATCTCGAGGCTCCCGTTGATCCAGTCGTCGAGCACGAGCGCGTCCCCGTGCAGCTCGGCCGCGCGCCCGAGCGCGCGCACGAAGTTCTCCTCCACCTGCCACAGGTTGTCCTCGGCCTGGGCGTACGCGAACCCGTACGCGGCATCCGCATCCGTCGCGCCGTGGACGTGGGCGACGCCGAACGCGTCGCGGTGGATCGTGGCTTCGAACGGACGGTCGTCCGTGGCGGGGGGGGACGCGGCGCACGAGGCGAGCACGAGCGCGATGCAGGCAGACGGCTTCATACCGCTCAGCATAGATGTCGGCGTCCCGCGCCGCAGCCCGAACGCGGACGTGTGCGACGGACATTGCGGTGTTCGTCGCAGCGCTGCGGCGGACGCGCCGGTATCCTCCGCGCCCGAATGATCGGGCTCCAAGGCATCTCGAAGCACTACGGACGGCAGGCGCTGCTCGCCGACGCGTCGTTGCAACTCAACCCGGGCGAGAAGGTCGGGCTGGTCGGACCCAACGGGTCGGGCAAGTCGACGATCTTCCGCTTGCTCGTCGGCGACGAGGAGCCCGACGGGGGCGAGGTGCTCGTGCCGAAGCGCCTGTCGATCGGGTACTTCCGACAGGACGCGGGGGAGGGGAGCGAGCGCTCGGTGCTCGACGAGGCGATCGCCGGGTGCGGCGAGCTCGGTGCGCTGCACCACGAGATCGAGGAGCTCGAACACGCGATGTCGGATCCCGACCGCGCGGACGAGCTCGACGCCATCCTCGCGCGCTTCGGCGAGGTGCAGGGCGACTACCAACAGCGCGGTGGCTACGAGCTCGACGCGCGCACGCGCGAGGTGCTGCACGGGCTCGGCTTCGACGACGAGCGCATCGACGGGCCGATGTCGGCGTTGTCCGGCGGTTGGCGCATGCGCGTCGCGATCGCGCAGGTCCTGATCCAGGCGCCCGAAGTGCTGCTGCTCGACGAGCCGACGAACCACCTCGACCTCGAGTCGATTCTGTGGCTCGAGGGTTTCCTGAAGGCGAGCCCGGCGGCGATTCTGATGACGTCGCACGACCGCGACTTCATGGACCGCATCGTCACGCGCATCGTCGAGATCGACGAGGGCGATCTCGTCAGTCACACGGGCGACTACGCCGACTACGAGCGCGCGCGCGAGGTGCGCGCCAAGCAGAGCGAGGCGGCCTACACGCGCCAGAAGGCGATGCTCAAGAAGGAGGAGCGCTTCATCGAGCGCTTCGAGAAGCAGGCCTCGAAGGCCGCGCAGGTCCAGTCGCGCGTCAAAAAGCTCGACAAGATCGACAAGCTCGAGCCGCCGAAGAAGCGCGTGCTCGTCCCGTTCGAGTTCCCGACGCCGCCGCGTTCCGGCAACGACGTCGCGACGCTGAAGGGCGTGACCAAGGGCTACGGCGACCGTGCCGTGTACGACGGACTCGACTTCGAGGTGAAGCGCGGCGAGCGCTGGTGCGTGATGGGGGTGAACGGCGCGGGCAAGACGACGCTGCTCAAGCTCGTCGCGGGCGTGCTCGAACCGGACGCGGGTGAGGTGCGCCTCGGCGCCAGCCTGAAGCTCGGCTACTTCGCGCAGGCCGCGCTCGAGATCCTCGATCCGACGCTCACGGTGTGGGAGCAGATCGACCACGCCTTCCCCACCGCGACGACGCCGTCGAAGCGCAGCCTGCTCGGCTGCTTCGACTTCCCGGGCGACGAAATCGACAAGCCGATCCGCGTGCTGTCCGGCGGCGAGCGCTCGCGCCTGGTCCTGGCCCAGATGCTGTTCGACCCGCCGAACTTCCTCGTGCTCGACGAGCCGACGAACCACCTCGACCTCGCGACGAAGGAGATGCTCGTCAAGACGCTCGCGGGCTTCGACGGCACGATGCTGTTCGTGTCCCACGACCGCACCTTCCTGCGCGGCATGGCGAACCGCGTGCTCGACCTGTCGGGCGGCGGCGACGACGTCGCCCGCAAACCGCTCGTCTGCCTCGACGGCTACGAAGGCTGGGTCGAGCGCACCGGCCACGAGGCGCCGGGTGTGTGGCGCTGAGCGACATCGCCGAACAGGTGTGAATGCCGCGAACATCGCGGCGCGTTGAAACGCCCGTGTGCTCGCGCGGGTATGGCGTTCCGCGCGCACGCTCGTCGCGCCTCTCCGCCCTCGTCCTTTGCTCGCCGATCCCATGCTGCGCCCTCCCCGTTCTGCGGCCGTTCGAACTGCCTCTGCGTGCGCGCTCGCGGCTTGCTCCGTCGTCGCGTTCGCTCAGGAGGCGAGCGAGTCGCCTCCCGAGCCTTTGTTGGTGCGCGGAGTGCGAGTGCTGTCGCCGAGCAGCCCGCACGAGTTGCGTCGAATGGACGTGTTCATCGAGGAGGGGCGGATCGCCTGGCTCGCGGTGACCGGTGAGCGCGTGCCCATCGGCGCGCATCGCCTGCACGACGCCGGCGAATCGATCCTCACGCCCGGCCTGATCGACGGCCACGTTCACCTCTCGGGAACGCCCGGTCTCCCCGAGGATGACGCACCGGCGTCCATCGGGTTGCGCGAGGTCTATCGGCGTCAGGCAGCGCGGAGCTTCCTCTATCACGGTTTCACGGCGGTCGTGGATCTCAACCACCTCGACCGGGACGACATCGCTTGGTTCTCGAAGCAGCCGCTCCATCCGGACATCTTCCACTGCGGTACCGGCATCACGATGGCGAACGGCTATCCGATGGTGTGGCTGCCCGAGAACGAGCGCCTCCGGACGTACAGCAACTACGTAGTCGACGAGACTGTCCCGGACGGCGTGGATGCCGCCGCTCACTCGCCGGATGCCGCGGTCGGTCGCATCGTCGAGTCGGGTGCAGTCGCGACGAAGCTGTTCTGGGAGTCCGGGTTCGGCCGACATCGAGACCTGCCTACGCCGAGTCACGAGATGGTGGCCGAGATTGTTGCCTTGTCGGGGGACGCGGGTTTGCCGGTGATCGCACATGCGAACTCGTATTCGGCCCATCGGTTCCTCGCGGGCACCGATATCGATATGACCGCGCACGGAATCTGGAACTGGCGTGGTCTCGAGGCGGAGACGGGTGTCCCGCCTGAGATCGGCGAAGTCCTCGACGCCTACGTCGCACGCGATATCGGCTTGATGCCTACCATGCGTGTCGTCGAGGGCTTGCGCGACATGTTCCATCCGGCGTTCCTCGACGCGCCAGCGCTCGCGAAGGTCCTTCCGGACGAAGTGGTCGCGTGGTACGCGACCGAGCCCGCCGGCTTCCTGCGCGAGGAAATCCGTGCCGATGACTTCGGGGGCGTCAGCGACGAGGCCGCTCACGCACGCTTCGGGGTCGTTGCGGACCAGGGCGCGCGCGTCGTGCGCGCGTTCCTCGAGCGCGGCGGCCGGCTTGTCTTCGGGAGCGACACGCCGTCCGCCCCGACGTACGGCAATCCGCCGGGACTCAACGGCTACCTCGAGCTTCGAGCGCTCGCCGCGGCGGGAGTTCCGCTCGAGCAGCTCTTCGTCACGGCGACGCTCGGCACCGCACGCGCGTTTCGTCTCGAGGGCTATGGCGACGTGAAGTCCGGGTACGTCGCGAACCTCCTCCTCCTCGAGGAGTCGCCGTTGGACTCGGTCGACGCTTGGAACTCGATCGAGTTCGTGATTCAGAACGGTGCTCTGGTGGAGCGCGAGACGCTGGCAGCTTCGGAGTGAGGCGCGAGTTGCGGCCGGTGCTCGCTTCGTCCGCATGCGGCGGCACGTTATCGTACGCCCCACAGTGGCGCCCCCCCGAACCAAGCGACGACGCAAGCCCGCGTGGGCGAAGGCGAGCGACGAGGAGCTGCTCGGCATGCGCTTCTCGGAGCTCGGGTTGCGCATCGAGGACACCGAGCTCGCGCCGCGCGTCGAGCGGCTCTACGACGAACTCGAGCAGCGCGGGCTGCGCTTTCGGCCGCACGTGTGGCTCTCGACCGACTGGTTCTCGCCGGACGGCGTGCCGGGTGTGGCGGTGCCGTTCTTCCTCGCCCATCCGCGGCTGAAGAAGCTCGAGCGCGAGCGCTTCTTCGAGGTCGAGGGCGGGACCGAGGACGAGTTCATGAAGCTGCTCCGCCACGAGTGCGGACACGCGATCGACACCGCGTACCACCTGCGCCGGCGGCGGTTGTGGCGCGAGCAGTTCGGCCGCGCGTCCGAGCCGTACCGCCAGAGCTACACGCCGAAGCCGTACAGCAAACGCTTCGTCGTGCACCTCGATCGTTGGTACGCGCAGAGCCACCCGGTCGAGGACTTCGCCGAGACGTTCGCCGTGTGGCTCCGGCCCCGATCCGATTGGCGTCATCGCTACGAGGGCTGGCCGGCCAAGCGCAAGCTCGAGTACGTCCATCGCCTGATGCACGAGATCGAGGACGCGCCGTCCGTCGTGCGTTGCCGCGAGCAGACCGAATCGCTCGCCAAGTCGCGGCAGACGCTGGGCGAGTACTTCGACGCGAAGCTGAAGCGCTACGGACAGCACTCGGCCGACGTCTTCGATCGCGATCTGGGGCGACTGTTCCCGCCGTCCGACGTCGAGGGCGAGCGCGGTCGTTCGGCGGCGACGTTCCTGCGCCGCGCGCGCCCCCAGCTGCGGCGCGGCATCGCGCGCTGGACGGGGCAGTACCAGTACACGATCGACGTCGTGCTGGCGGAGATGATCGAGCGTTGCGAGGAGCTCGAGCTGCGCCTCTTCCGTCCCGAGGAAGAAGCGCTCGCCGACGCGACGGTCCTGATCACCGTGCAGACCATGAATCACATCCACGGCGGCCATCACGAGGTCGTCCGTTAGCAGACTGTGGCAAGAGTCATCCACCCGCAGAACGCCGTCCTCCACTCCGGCTTGGCCCCCGAGAGCCTCGCCGAATCCATCGATTCGCCTACGTTTCCGAAGCCCGACCGGGAGCGGATGCCGACGTTCTGCGGGCGAAGCACTCTCGCCACAGCCTGCTAGCCGAGCCATCTCATGAAGAAGCGCCGCGTGATCGTGCTCATGCACGACGACCTCGTCCCGCCCGATTCGATCGAGGGACTCTCCGACCACGACATCTCCGACTGGCGTACCGAGTTCGACGTCTGCTCGACGCTCAAGGACCTCGGGCACGAGATCACGCAGCTCGGTGTCGGTGACGACGTCTCCGACATTCGGCGCGCGGTCGAAGAGGTGCGCCCGCACGTCGTGTTCAACATGCTGGTCGAGTTCCACGGCGCCGCGTCGTACGACCAGCACGTTGTCAGCTACCTCGAGCTCCTGCGCACGAACTACACCGGCTGCAACCCGCGCGGGTTGACGCTCGCGCGCGACAAGGCGCTGTCGAAGGAGATCCTGACGTACCACCACGTGCGCGTCCCGCGCTTCCAGGTCTTCGAGCCCAAGGCGGCGGTACGTCCCCAGCGCCGCCTCGCGTTCCCGCTGTTCGTCAAGTCGGTCAGCGAGGAGGCGTCGCTCGGGATCTCGGCCGCGTCGGTCGTGCGCTCGCAGGACGAGCTCGTCGAGCGGGTCGAGTACATCCACCGGGAGGTGGGCACCGCGGCGATCGCCGAGGAGTTCATCGACGGGCGCGAGCTGTACGTCGGTGTGCTCGGCAACAAGCGCCTGACCGTGCTCCCGCCGCGCGAGCTCGAGATCGACGGCCTGGCGAAGGGCGAGCCGCTCGTCGCGACGCGGCAGGTGAAGTGGGACATCGCGTACCAACGCAGCGCGGGCGTGCGCACGTCCCAGGCGGTGCTCGACGAGGAGGTCGCCGAGAGCGTGGCGCGCCTCGCCAAGCGCGCCTACCGCAGCCTGCGTCTGTCCGGCTACGCGCGCATGGACTTCCGCCTCGACGCGAGCGGCCGACCGTTCGTCCTCGAGGCCAACCCGAACGCGGACCTCACCTACGGCGAGGACTTTGCCGAGTCGGCCGAGGCGGCGGGGATCTCGTACGAGGAGCTCGTGCAGCGGCTCGTGAACCTCGGGATCGCGTACCGCGCGGACTGGAAGCAGTACCGGCCCGCCGGCGTGTAGCGGGTCAGCTTTCCTCGCGCTCGACGCGCGCCGGGCCCGCGCCGTTGAGCGGGCGCACGGCGACGCCGCCGCTCGGGCGAATGCCGATGACGCGCAGGAGCACGGCGCCGCGCCCGGGCTCGTCGAGCGGACGAGGCAGGGCGCGCGGCAGCATCACCGTCGTCGCGAGGCGGAGCGCCAGGCTGATCGCGAAGATCACGCGCACGTCGCCGCCGAAGACTCCGATCAGCGCCGCGCCGAGCACGCCGCCGATGAGCTGGACGCTTCCGTTCAGTGCGCTCTGCAACGCGAACAGGTGCGGTCGGATACGCCGTCGCGTGCGGTCGAGCAGGAGCGAGAACAGCGACAGCTCGAACCCCGCCCACGAGATGCCCGACACGCCCTGCGCGACGAGGACCCACACGAGTCCCTTCGCCCACAGGAACGGCAGCGGCACGAGCGCGGCGCCGACCGCCGCCGTCGTGTACACGGCACGCGCACCGATCTGATCGATCGTGCGCCCCCAGAGCGGCAGCGACAGGATCTTGGCGCCCACGATCCAACCGCTCACGAACGTGTACTCCGCATAGGAGAAGTGCAGGTCCGCGAGCATGTACGGTCCGAAGTACGGGCTGGCGAGGTACACGGACAGGTAGAACGCGGAGCAAGACAGCAGGAAGCGTCGCGTCTCGGCACCCGTGCGCGTGAAGAGGAAGAGCGTCACACGTCGCAGCGGCGCGATGCCGTGGAAGCGTGGCTCGGGCGCGCGCACGTGCAGCGCGGTCGACGCCAGTCGGCAGACGCCGGCGATGGCGTAGATCAGCGCGAAGCCGTGGCCGGCCGTCGCGCTCGCGAGCGCGGCGGCGGGCGCACCGGGCGCCGTCGGCTCGAGGCGGTTCAGGCAGAACCCGCCGATCAACAGGCCCGCGAACGTTCCTCCGTACAGGAAGCGGTTGCGGTGCGAGAAGTAGCGTCCTCGCTCGGCTTGCGGGACCAGGTCGCCGTACCACGAGCTCCACGCCGCGCTCCCGAGCTGCCCGAAGAACCCGTACGCGCCGGCGCAGGCGACGAGCGTCACGGGCGTCGAGAGGCCCGCCTGGTGCATGCAGGCCAAGCCGAGGAGAACGAGCCCCTGCATGCAGGCCGCCGCGACCACGAGCGGCTTGCGCGTGCGTGCGCGCGCGAGGAGCGGGAGCGAGAGCAGCGCGCCGAGCGCGCCAACGAACAGCGGCGCGGTAACGACCAATCCGACGGACGTCGTCGACGCGCCGAGCCGGATCGCGTCGGCGACGAAGTACACCTCGCTCAGCCCGACCATCAGCGCGAAGGCGACGCCCTCGAGGACCGAGAGGTGCATGCCCTTGCGGACGAGACTCCCGTCGAGGGCCAGGGCGGAGCGCGACGACATCGCGCACAAGCTACTCGACCGGGCGGAGCCTATGAACAGGTCGGGCTAGCTGCGGCCCGTCGAGAACGGACGAAGAACGGCGAGCGGCGTGCGCGTCGCGCCCGCCGCTCGCACCCCGCTCGCTCACGAACCGGACGTGAACGACACGAGCTCCAAGCGCTCGCCCTCTTCCGGCTTCTCCTCGAGGATGAGGCCGATGCCGGGTGCGTAGTACTTGAACTCGATCGCGTCGGGCTCGAGGGGCGAGAAGTCCATCGTCATCAGGCAATTGGTGAACGTCCCGAGCCCGATCGTCACGGTCTCGTCGACGGAGAGAACGGTCGCCGCGTCCTCGGCCTCGGTCAGCAGGAGCTCGAGTCGGTACGTCGTGCCGGTCGTCGGCACCGCGAGCATGAGCGTTCCGGGCTGCGCACCATCCTCGCCCGCGATCCACGAGCCCTCGAGATCGACCAGCTCGCCGTCCTCGTAGTTCTTGGCGATCTCGCCCATGTACCAGACCGTGCCGTCCTCGTGCTGGGCGAACCAATCGAACGTGTCTTCCACGAGCACGCCGTCGAGGCGGACCACGTCCTGCACGACGATGCACTCGATGTCGTCGATCTCCTTCGTGTCGCCCGTGACGGTCACGGTAACCTCCTCGAGCCCTTCCTCGGTCATCGACTCGTAGACCCACTCGGCGCCGTCGAGGAACGGCGCGTACTCGTGGTTCACCCCCTCGACGAAGGCGTCCTGGTCGAGGTCGGGGTCGTAGACGCCGCCGCCCAGGAGCGAGCAGAGCTCGATGCGCGCGTCGTTCTGCTCACCGATTTCATCGAGCCCCTCCGCGAACTCGTCGAAGATCTCCTCGAGGCACTCGTCGAACTTCGCGGGCGTTGCGGTCTCCTCGTTGATGCAGCTCGCGAGCGCGAGCGCCAGGTCGGCGCGCAGGTTCTTGAGGGAGGCGTTCGCCGCGAGGTGCGCGGTGCGCAGACACGCGTTGCCGCCGGCTCCGACTTGGGCGAGCGTCGCGCGCACCATGCCGTCGGCGCGCTCCAGCGCGATGCGCGCGAGGCGCGCGTCGTCGTCGTGCGCGCCTCGGCGCGAGGACCTGTCGACCGGGTTGCCGGTGGCGATCGCCGTTCCCATCAGGAGTGCGGCCGTGATCATGAGCTTGCTGTTGAGTTTCATCGCGTTTCGAGTCGGTCTGGACCGCGGTGCGGTCGGTGTGGGATGTGCGAGCCGTTTCACTCGCTCGATCGCGTTCGCATCCACGTGCGAAGCGCCGATCGCCCGAACCTAGACCGACACCGCACGCGCAGTGTTACCGGCAGGTGATCGCGCCCTCCGGGCGGCGCGCGGGTAATGCGCCCGTCATCTGGCGCCGCGTCGAACGCGGGATCGCGCCGCGCGCTGCTAGAGCGCGCCGCGATGCCACGGACCCGTGATCGCGAACGTGATGCCGGGGTCGTAGACGTTGACGAATAGCCAATCGCCGGTGGGGTCGAAGCACGCGCCCGCCATCTCGCGCTTGCGGAAGTCGCCGACGAGCCCGTTTCTCTCGCCGTTCAGGATGACGTTGTTGCGCGCGAACTCGAACGCCGTGCCGTTCGGCCGCAGGCCGATGAGGCGCTCGGGGTCCGCGCCTCCGTCCTCGCACAACAGGACGCCGCCGCGCGGGCTGACGACCATGTTGTCGGGGCTGTCGAGGACCGACTCCATCGTCGACGCGTAGATCACCCGGATCAGCTCGCGGTGCGGGTCGTAGCACCACACGACGCCTTCGGGCTTGCCCGAGTCGAGCGCCGGTACGCCCGCGTCCGAGTCGACGAAGTACGCCAGGCCGTTGTGGAACGCGGCGCCCTCGAGCCGGTGGAAGCGCGCGCCGCCCTTGTTGAATCCCTCTTCGAAGACGCCCGACGCCTTTGTCACGGGGCCACCGAATCCGCTGTACGGTCCGACGTTCGAAACGGGATCCTGCGCGGGTTCGTCGATCGTGACCCACTCGACGCGATACCAGTCGCCGAGCTTGCTCATGTGCAGGTTGGCCTGCGGCTGGCCGACGACCTTCAGCATCTCGAGCGTACCGCCGCCGGCGTAGCCGACCTGGCGCAGCTCGTTGATCGACGCGTGCGGTCGGAAGCGATAGAAGCCCGACGTGTTGCGGTCGTCCTCGGTGAGGTACGCGACGCCGGTGACCGGATGGACCGCGACCGCCTCGTGAAAGAAGCGACCCATGTCGTGGATCGGAACCGGGTTCGCGGGGCCGACGAGCGGCACCTCGAACACCCAGCCGTGGTTCTTCTCGAAGCCCTGCCACACGCTGGCCACGTTCTCTTCACACGTGAGCCAGCTGTTCCACGGCGTGGTGCCACCGGCGCAGTTGCGGTTCGTTCCCGACAGGCTCGGGGTCGTGCTGACGTGCTGGGCCGTCTGTGTGTCGAAGGTCAAGGTCGTCGTGCCGCCCGGCGACAGCAGGTCGTACGAGACGGACTGCGAGGCGAACGGCACGCCCGGTCCGTTGATCTCGTGGTTCCGCACCAGCACCGCGTAGCGTCCGTCGACGAGCGCGATGGCGCCCATGCCGTCGGCGTTGGGCGGCGTCGGCAAGCCGCCGACCATCGGGTCACCCTGCCAACCGAACGACGTGTAGTGGAACCCGTCGGGCAGCTCGAGCAGCTCGAGGCCGGTGCTCGCGTCGGGGACGGGCGCGATCGCTCCGTAATCGCCCCACGGCGGGAACGGACCGGCCGGCTTGCGGCGTTCTTGCGCAACGGACCGGATGGCGGCCAGCGCTCCCAGAGCGCCGTGCTGGAGGAAGGCACGGCGTCCGGGGATCAGGGGGTGAGGCATGGGGGAGGCGCTCTCGACGGGGGACTGCCAGTACAACCCGAAGCGTCGATCCGCGCAACGGGCGCTCAGTCCGGATCGCGCTCACTCGCGCCGAGGGAGTAGATCGTCGCCAGAGAGCGCGCGACCAGTCCGCCCCCTTCGTTGAGCGCGCAGCCGCTGAGCGCGGTCGGCGACCCCTCGACCAGGTCGATGATGTTTTGCAGGTGATCCGCGGCTTCGCGCCAGTGGAAGTCGTCGAAGTCGACTTGGGCCGCCGCATACTCGGCTTCGATGCTGCCGAGCGTCGGCTGCGCGATGCAGGTGATCGCCGCGAGCTCGAGACCAAGGCCATCGAGCTGTGCCCGCGCGGTCTCGTTCCACGGACGCGTGTCGCGCGCGCCGATCAGGAAGAGCGAGAAGAAGCGCGTCACGCCCTTCGAGCGCACGTCGAGTCGCTCGAGCCCGGTTTGCGACGAGTCCGTGTCGAGCGCGACTTGTCCGAGGCGCGAGGCCGTTGCGACGGTCGTGCCGCAACCCGAGCTGACGTTGATGAACCTGGGCCCCTCGGGGATCGGGGGCTCGTCGAAGTTGGGAACCCAGAACAGGCGCGGTTGCAGCGTCGGCTCGGGATCGTCGCAGTTCGGGATGTAGCCGAGGACGAGCGACTCGTCCGCCTCGTGATCGATCTTGCCGACGATCCCGTAGTTCGTGTCGACGAGCAGCAGAATGAACGTCGGGGGTCCGGTCACCGGGTCGCCCTTGCGCATCGCGCGCACGTAGGGCGGGATCTCGATGCCCGCCGGCAGCAACGCGTTGACCTCGTCGAGGAACAGCGAGCGATGCAACGGTTGGTTGACCGGCGTCGCCACCTCACTTTCGCGCGGATCCACGAAGAGGAACTCGGTGACGTTCGTGTTGCCCGGGACGAGCACGTTCGAGATGCGGCTCGTCATCAGGTTCGACGCGTTGACCTCGACGTTCGCGCCGGCCGGCGTCGGCACGTTGCTGCTCGTCGTCGAGTCGATGGCGATCGGATTGACGAGACCGGACACGGTCGCGTCGAGCGTACCCGTGCCGTCCGCTTCGATCGTGTAGCGGAACGCCTGTCCGGACGAACGCTCGGACAGAAACGCGCGCGCTTGGCCGTCCTGGTTGCCGGCCGCGATCTGGTGCTTGCTCGAGGAGAGCCCGGAGACGAAGTCGACGAAGACGCCGTTCGAGCTCAGGCGCTTGCCGTCCGGTTGGAAGTTGTAGACCACGCCGTCGCCCGAGGCGATCAGCAGGTCGCCGCCGGGCGCGATCGCGATCCCCTCCGGGCGCGCGCTCGACGGGAAGCGCTCGTCGTCCGGAACCGAGGCGTCGGGTGCGTGGATGAAGACCTCGGGCTGGAGCTCGGCCGGCGTGCCGCCCAGGGCGAGCTCGTCGAGGAAGGCGTCGACGTCGGCGGCGTGGTAGCGCAGAAGCGTCG